>JAAYYR010000229.1 GCA_012515255.1 Clostridia bacterium
AAGTTATCGGGCTGCAAGGTTATGCATTGGGCAAAGCGATTATTATTGCCAAGCCGCAAGAGGCCGAGAACCAGCCCAGGACGGAAAAAATTGCCCTAATCGCCCAGACTACTCAAAAACAGGATGACTTTAAGGATGCGGAACAGATACTGGCGGCAAAAGCGGAGCAATTTATCGCAGCTAATACCATCTGTAATCATACCCGCCGCAATCATCAGGCAACGCGCGAGGTGGCGGCGCAAGTAGACGCCATGATCGTCATTGGCGGGCATAATAGCTCTAATACCAAAAAATTGGCGCAAATATCCAAAGAGGCCGATATCGATGTTTTTCATATCGAAACCTTAGCTGAATTGGATTTGAATATTGTGCAAGGCTATGGCAGGGTAGGGGTAACTGCCGGCGCCTCAACCCCGGAACATATAATCGAGGAGGTAGTCAAGAGAATGAGTGATGTGGAGAAGATGGGAAGCGCGATAAGCGCCAATGAAAGTAAATTGGACCAAAATAAAAATATCGAGCCTGAGGCTCTTGAGCAATCGGCCGCTCCCCAGGAGGATGCCGTATATCAGCCGCCTGTTGAAGAAGCGCCCTGCTGCTGTGGGGATGCTGCCGCCGAAGATGCGCCCTGTTGCTGTGGTGATGCGGCTGCCGAAGAGACGCCCTGCTGCTGTGGTGACGTAGCCGTCGAAGAATCGCCCTGTTGCTGTGGTGATGCGGCTGCCGAAGAGACGCCCTGCTGCTGTGGTGACGTAGCCGTCGAAGAATCGCCCTGCCCCTGCGATGACTCAGCTATGGAAGAAACTCCTTGCCGCGGCGACGATACGACGGAGGAAGCCACCACAGAGGAAGCCACCACAGAGGATAAGGATGATAACGCCGACAAATCAATCGACAGCTTTGCACAGACTTACGGCGATATGAAAGAGATCCGCCGCGGCGCCCGCGTCAAAGGCACAGTGGTTCAGGTCAAAGACGATGAATTATTGGTTGATATCGGCGGCAAAAGTGAGGGCGTGCTTAGCTCCAGCGAGCTTAACGCAGATGATGCCAAAAATATTCATGAGCGGTTTAAGGTTGGCGATGAGATTGACGTACTGATTTTGCGCAAGGAAAACCAGGAAGGCTATCCCATTTTGTCTAAGCGCCGCGTCGACCAGGATTTGGCCTGGGATCGCCTGGCTCAGCTTAAGCAGGATAAAGAGATTGTTAGCGGCATGGTTACAGATGTGGTCAAAGGCGGACTTTTGGTAGATGTAGGTCTGCGAGGCTTTGTGCCGGCATCTTTAGTAGCGCTTGGTTATGTGGAGGACCTCTCGGTTTATATTGGCCGGCAACTGGATATGAAGATCATCGAATGTGACAAGAATAGCAATAAGCTGGTGCTTTCAGCAAAGGCAGTTTTGCGCAAGGCCAACGCCGCTTTGAAAGAAAAAACACTGGCCGAGATTGGCGAAGGTCAGACCCGTGCGGGCGTGGTGCGCCGTATCACTAACTTTGGCGCTTTCGTTGATATCGGCGGTGTTGACGGGCTGCTGCATGTTTCGGAAATGGCCTGGTATCGGGTGAACCATCCCTCGGATATGCTCAAAGAAGGCGATGAGCTCGATGTATATATCCTTGGCGTGGACACGGAAAACGAGAAAATTTCCCTGGGTCTTAAGCAGCTCCAGCCCAGCCCCTGGAGTCTGGCGGCGGATAAATACCCGGAAGGCAGCGTGATTTCGGCTAAAGTGATGCGCACCACCACATTCGGCGCTTTTTTAGAGATTGAACCGGGCGTGGAGGGACTTGTGCATATTTCACAGCTTGCTCATCACCGGGTGGAAAAAACCGAAGACGTGGTGAAGCCCGGCGATATTGTTGAAGTTAAAGTTTTATCGGTTGACCCTGAAGCTAAACGGATGAGCCTCTCGATCAAGGCTACTTTATCGCAGGATGACGCAATTGCCGAGCAGGAAGAAGCTGATTTAACTGAGAATGTTCCACTGGAAGCGGATGCCCCGGCCGAAGACAGCAAATAAGCGAACTAATTATTGTCAGCAACCAGGAAAACCGCATATATGCGGTTTTCCTGATATAAAGGAGCGTTAAAAATGAAATTATGGGGCGGGCGCTTTAATGCGGATACGGACAAGGTCGCGGAAGATTTTCATTCATCCATTGGCTTTGACCAAAGGCTTTATCGAGAAGATATTGAAGGCTCCATGGCGCATGCCAAAATGTTGGGGGAATGCGGCATTATCAGCAAAAAAGAAGCTGATATGATCCGCGCGGGATTAGCCGCCATCCTTCAGGATATTGAGGCGGAAAAAATAGCTTTCGATGTTTCCGCCGAGGACATTCATATGAATGTAGAGCTACTTTTGATCGAACGCATTGGCGAGGTAGGCAAAAAACTGCATACCGGGCGCAGCCGCAATGACCAGGTGGCGGTGGATCTGAAATTATGGCTTCGCCGGGAGATCGGCGTGGGGCAGGGGCTGCTGCTTGATTTGATCTCTGTGTTGCTGGAAAAAGCCGATCTGCATACCCATACTATTATGCCCGGCTTTACCCATTTGCAGAAAGCGCAGCCGATCAGCCTGGCGCATCATTTGCTGGCCTATGTGCAGATGTTCCGCCGTGACTGGGGCCGATTTGGTGATTGCGCGGCCAGGCTCAATCAATCACCGCTTGGCAGCGGCGCGCTGGCCGGCACCGGCTTTGCCA
>JAAYYR010000230.1 GCA_012515255.1 Clostridia bacterium
AATATCGGCGATATTTTGGGCGCTTTTGGCGGCGCGGCCGGCGATTCCGGCGAGGCGCAGCCGGCGGATCAGGATACCGTGGACGTTGAGCCGGATGCGCCGCATACGGCAAAGCCGGACGCCGCGGCGGCGGAAAAGCCAATCTATAGCGATCCCTGCGATCATTGCATGATCAACTGCGACCGCGCCCGGCTGGGCCTGCCCGCGTATGACGAAGTATTGCGCATGGCCAAAGGATGGCGGCGCTATTAAACGGCGGAAGCAAAATAAAAGGAGGCAGGCATGAATATAAAGCCCCAAAAACCCAAAAATAGCGCGGATTTGAAAAAATTACTGCAGCAATATAATCATGTTTTAACGCCGCAAAACAGGCAATTCATTAATGAGCTAATCCAAAACCTTGATGCTGGAGGCGATAAAAATGCGCTGCAGGATTTGGCTCGGCGAATGCAACAAGCAACTAATCAAGGGAAAAAATAATTCGCGGACTCAACCGATCATCCGCCGTCAGCCCTTTGCCCCGGGGCCGGCGGCTTTTCTTAACCATATAAAGCGCAGGCGGCCAATCAATACCGCCCGCTTTTATTTTGCCGTTTTATGCCAGATAATTTTCCTGCTCCAGGGACTGTTACGGCGTTTTTGGCAAATTTATATATGGCCTGTTCTTAGGCAAAAAAACGCTAAAAAAGGGGCTGACCTCCAGGTCAGCCCCAGTTGCCGCGCGGGGCGGCTAAGGAGGATTAACGCACCTGCTAACAAGCGTCGCAGGTCGTACAGCAAAGAATCTGAGTTAAAAATTGCAGCACCACGAGAATGATGATCAAATTAATGATGCAGCCGAAAACATCATTGTTACAGGGGCTGCTGGGGTATCCCGGTGCTGCTGGAGAAGCCGCCGAATAACCGCTGGGATTGCAATTCATATAATTGCGTTCCATCGTTGGTCGGCAAAAGTTATTGTAGCATACCATGGTTTAGCCCTCCTTTCAGCAACCGGAGCCCAAACCGCAAGTCAATCCGCCATTGATGATATTGCACAGGAATTCCAAAACAATGAACAGAATGATCAGGTTGAGCAGGCAGCCCCACAATTCGCTGTTGCAGCCGTCGCCGCAGCCGTTTCCGAAACTAAACATAATCCTCTCTCCTTTAGCCTTTTTATATTTTACCGGGTCGCGCAGCGGTTACGGCTTTAAGGTTCAGCCAGTATCCTGGGAGGGAGCGCAGCCTTTCCGTCGCCTTTAGTCTTCCGAAACCGCAGACTCCGCCCGGCTATAGTACATGATATGCGGGGCAGATTAAAGGGTGTATTGTCTTTTTCGCGGAAACAGGTTAAAATATAAACTATATCCCCGACATAATAGTGTCCGGAGCAGGCCTTTGCTTTAGGCATGACCACTCCGCCACTGCCATTTTACAATAAAGGTGATCCATGACAATCAAGATAATCTATGATGAAGATCAAAGCATCAATGTAGTCAACGGCGCTACTTTGCTGGAGATCATCGACCTGATCCCGGCGCGCCGCCGGCCGCCGCTCGCGGCGCTGGTCAATGGCGAATTACAAGAGCTGGACTACCCGCTGTATGTCGATAGCCAAATACGCTGGGTGGATGCCAATAGCAGTCTCGGCTGGCTGATTTACCGCCGCAGCCTTATTTATCTGCTGATGCTGGCTGTGCATGAGCTTTTCCCTGATTATCAGCCTTCGGTCAGCCATAGCCTGGCTGAGGGCTGCTTTTGCTGGGCGGAAAATAAAGCCGGGCGGCGCCTGGAAGGCCGTCAGATTGAAGCGCTGGAGCAAAGGATGCGCGCCTATGTAGACGCTGATCTGGCAATACAGCGGGTAACAATCTCGCGCGAAGACGCCGCGGCTTTCTTTGCCGGCCAGGGAAAAACAGATAAAGCGCGGCTATTGCTGCGCCGCGACCAGCTTTATCTCAGCCTGTACCGTGCTAATGGCTTCTCGGAATACCTATTTGGGCGGATGGTGGCGCGCGCGGGGGTATTGCAGGAATTCCGGCTCATCCCGCTTGAGGACGGCTTTATATTAAGACTGCCGGCCAGGGAGTATCTTGGCATTATCGACGAAGACATGGTGCCGACGCGGCAGTTACAGGCTTCTTTGCGCGAATATAATGAATGGAGCGACCTGCTGAAGCTGCGTACGGTCAGCGATCTCAATGCTATTGTGGAAGCGCCGGGGGCTGATTTCAGCGACTTAGTGCTGATCGCCGAGACCCTACAGGAGCGGACGCTGCATACGGTCACGGACGCCATAGAACAGCATTTCCCACGTGTAAAGCTGCTATTGCTGGCCGGGCCCTCCAGTTCCGGCAAAACAACCACCGCGCGGCGGCTTGGCATTCAGTTCCGCTCTATCGGCATCCGGCCGCTGCTGATCTCCATGGACGATTATTTTGTCGACGCCGGCAAAACCCCGCTTACCGCAGAGGGCAAGCCGGATTTTGAGGGTATCGCAGCGCTTGATCTGCCGCGTTTGCAGCGCGATATAGCGGATCTGCTCGTCGGCAAGGAAACCTGCCTGCCCGCTTTTGATTTTTGTACTGGCACCAGCATCCCCGAGCATCGCCGGATTTGCATGGACGAAGACCAAATAATCATCGTTGAAGGCATCCATGCCCTCAATGATATTATCAGCGAAGGCATACCCGCCGAGCAAAAGCGCAAAATCTTCGTTTCGGCGCTGGCGCAGCTCAATCTCGACGCGACAACACCGGTATCTTCCGCGGACAATAGGCTGATTCGCCGCATCGTGCGCGACGCCATGACCCGCAACCTGACCCCCGCCGATACTCTGCGCCTGTGGGATGAAGTACGGCGCGGCGAGCATCATAATATCTTCCCCTTCCAGGAGCAGGCTGATTTCTTCATCAACTCCGCCCTGCTCTATGAGCTGCCGGTACTGCGTCCCTTGATCGAATCAAAGCTGGCCTCCATCGGCCCGGATGAGGATTGCTATCTGGAGGCGCAGCGCATTCTGCGCCTGATCAGCTATTTTAGCCCGGCGCCCGCGGAGCTGGTGCCGCGCACCTCGGTACTGCAGGAATTCCTCGGCAATAGTGTTTTCCAATAAATCGCAACCAACCCAACCGCACTGTTAAGGTAATTGCCTTGACAAGCGGACTTTGATCTGATAAAATGTATGCCAACAAGTGGTAATGATTAAGAAAGGTCTCCGCCCGAAAATGGACGACGCCGACCCCAGCGGTACGAAATTAAATTGCAACTGATCTTAGGGCATGGCTTGCCGGAAAGATTC
>JAAYYR010000231.1 GCA_012515255.1 Clostridia bacterium
CGTTCCGCCTCGCGGATGCGCTGCACCACGACATGCTTTGCCGTTTGGGCGGCGATGCGGCCGAAGCTGCGCGGCGTGACCTCGGATTCAAAAACGTCGCCCACCTCGAATTCCGGATCATAGTTCTGGGCCTCTGTAAGCGACATCTGAACGGCCGGATCTGTCACCTCCTCTACCACGTCTTTGCGGTAGATTACATGGATCTCGCCGGTGCTGCGGTTGATCTCCACCCGCACATTCTGGGAGGAGCCATAATGTTTTTTATATGCGGAAATCAGCGCCGCCTCGATGGCCTCGATCAAAACGTCCATCTTAATGCCGCGCTCTTTCTCCAAATCCTTGAGGGCTTCAATAAATTCAATATTCATTTTTTGACACTCCTATTTAATTGTAAATAGCCTATGCTTTAAGCGCCGCTTTAGATATCCGCGATCAAATTTGTTTTGGCAATTTGTTCGAGAGGGAAAACCTCCCGCCCCTCCGCCGTATCCAGTTGCAGCCCCTCTGCCGTAAGTCCGGCCAAAACACCGCGGAATTCCTTGCCCCCTGCGCGCGGCGCGTAGAGCTTGACCAGGACTTGCCTTCCGGTATAACGGCGAATATCCGCCTCGCGGCGCAGCGGTCGCTCCAGACCGGGCGAGCTGACTTCGAGAGAATAGCTCTGGCTGATGGGGTCAGCCGCATCCAAAGCCGCGCTCACGGCATTACTCACCATTTCGCATAAAGCATGATCGACCGGCGGTTCGCGGTCGATAAATAAACGCAGGTACCACTCGCCAAACTCCTGGGTAAACTCCACATCGATCAGCTCGGCGCCAGAGTCTGCGGCCAACGGCTCAGCCAATTGCCAAACCCGCATTTCCAGCCGATTATAATCGATCAGCGGCCCTTTGTTTTTCCCCATATTCTAGCCTTTCCCACTCAAAAGAAAAAGTGGGAGAAATCCCCACTTCCTTCAAGCAACATTTCTGACGTTTGTATTTTAGCATATAGCTGCGAAAAAAGCAAGCAAAAAATAGTATAAATAATAATACGGCGAAAGCTGCTGGTTTAGGTAAATCTGGTTTTTAGCCCGCCAAATCGCAGCTCCGCCGGCATGTGACTAATTAGGAGGCCCGACCGCCGCAAATCAGCCGGCCACTGGACATGCGCAAGCCGCCGTTATATAATAAAAAGTGGTTCAAGTATTTTCTGATATGGAGGACGCATAGATGCTGACCGCAATCACCGGTATTAATTGGGGCGATGAAGGGAAAGGACGCATGGTCGACCTTCTCGCTGAGGAGCAGGATATAGTTGTCCGCTATCAAGGCGGCAATAATGCCGGGCATACCGTGGTCAATGACCGCGGTAAATTTATCCTTAACCTTTTGCCCTCAGGGATTCTCAGACCGGATATTGTTAATATTATGGCTACCGGCATGGCGATTGATCTTCAGCATCTGGCGGGCGAGCTGCAACGTCTGCGCGACGCGGGCGTCACGGTCAGCCCTGAAAATCTTAAAATCAGCGATAAGGCAATCATTTGCATGCCTTATAATGTGGCTCAAGACGGACTGGAAGAAAAACGCTTAAAAGACGCCAAATTCGGCTCAACGATGCGCGGCATCGGTCCGATCTATGGTGATAAATATCTTAAAAAGGCGCTGCGTATCGGTGATTTGCTTGATCCCGATTATTTGCGTCAAAGACTGGCGGGTATACTGGAATGGAAAAACCTGACCATAGAGGGCGTGTACAATAGCGAACCCTTTGATTATCAGCAAATGCTGGGCTGGCTGGAGCAATACGGCGAACCCATTTTGCCCCATATTTGTGATATATCCTCTTATCTGCGGCAAGCTGTGGCGGATAATAAGAAAATCATGTTCGAGGCGCAACTGGGCGCTTTGCGGGATATAGATTATGGCATTTACCCCTTTACCAGCAGTTCCTCAACGCTCGCCGCTTATGCGCCGATCGGCGCCGGGCTGCCGGGGCTAAAGCTTGACCGGGTGATGGGCGTGATGAAGGCCTATTCTTCCTGCGTCGGCGAAGGGCCTTTTATCGCGGAAATGTTCGGCGACGAAGCGGAGGCGCTCAGGGCTGCCGGCAATGAATATGGCGCCGCCACTGGCAGGCCGCGCCGCGTGGGCGGCTTCGACATGGTAGCCTCCCGCTATGGCACTTTGATGCAGGGCGCTACTGAGCTGGCGCTAACAAAAATAGATGTACTTTCTGCCCTGGATCAGATTCCGGTTATCGTCGCCTATGAAGCAGACGGCGAGCGCTTTACTGATTTCACTACCGGCGGTCGGCTCAACCGCGCCCGCCCCGTGATCGAATACCAACCCGGCTGGAAGCGCGATATTAGCGGCTGCCGCAAGCTTAGCGATCTGCCGCGGGAAGCGCGTTCCTATGTGCAATTACTTGAGGACGCGGTGCAATGCCCCATCTCCTATATCTCGGTCGGCCCGGAGCGCGACGCCTTTATTCCGGTATAAGCAGCAAATACATCAACCAAGCTAAAAAGCAACCCCGCTCCTCGAGCGGGGTTGCTTTTAGCATTCTGCCCTAGATTGATCGGCGATAGAAGACTCGGCTAGAAATTAAACTGCGGGCAGTCTTTGTATGGATCCGGCAAGGGTTCATCAAAGCCAATCCAGCCTAGATTTTCGATTGGCTTTGACTGCCGATCGGGAAAAACCCACTCGTTCAGGTAGGCAATAAAATCCGACTCATTAAAGCAAAAAGCGCCGCCAATCCTGTACTGCTTAGCATGAGGACTCGTCGGCAGCCACTGGCTGCAAAAGGCCATACAGTACTCTGCCAAATTGTCGGCGACCTCGCTTGGCACAGCATAGACAGTTCTATCTCCATCAGCGCTTAATACGACATTCTTCATCCGCTGGCCTCCATCGCCATACGCCTGCGCGCTTATTTACGCCGCCGCGATTTTGCTGCGGCTTTTTTCTTTTTACCGCCATCCGGCAACGCCGCCACATCCAGCCTGGGACGGCGGCGGAGCAAATACAGCAGCAGCACGCCGACCGCGACGCCCAGCAGCGACACTAATTGCGCGGTACGCA
>JAAYYR010000232.1 GCA_012515255.1 Clostridia bacterium
AACAAATGCCATAAGTATTATTAAAATGATTGCCCTTTTCATAATTCCTCTCCTATATTGCTGTCCAGCAAGGCATCCCCAAACAATGCAGCGGCCAAAAGCGGCGATACCTGCCGCTCAAAGGCTGGTTATTCATGCAAATTATACCATTTCGATGACTTTTTTACAATAATTACAATAATTACAATTGTTTAGACTAATAAATTGCGCCCATGGTTCCCAGCGCAAACAAAAACCTTCAGTCCCGGCGTTCCAGTATCAGCCGCGGAAAGAGCAACAATAAGTCCGCGCCCCCGCCAAAGCAGGCCAAAGCCTGCTCCGCCGCTGCCGCCGCGCCGCTGGCCGCCGCTGCGGCAGCCGCCGGGCCGGCCAGTGCCACATAATCGGGCTTGTCCGCGATGACAGCGCCGACCGCTCCCTGCGGCGTCCGGTAATCCAAAATATCGTCGGTGATCTGAAAGGCCAGTCCTAAAGCCGCGGCATAATCAGCCAGCGCCCGCCTTTGCTCCTCGCCGACGCCGGCCAGCAGGGCGGCGCCCAGCACCGCCGCGCGGAAAAGGGCCGCTGTTTTGCCGGCGTATACATACTCTAGCCAGGCTAAATCAACGCCGCCCGGCGGAGGCGCGAATTCCGCGGCTTGTCCCCGCACCATCTGCAAAGCATCCTCCATGATCTCCGCGGCCGCCGCCAACTGCCTGTGAGGCTCGGCCTGCGGCAAGGGACGCGCCAAAACCGCCGCGGCCAGAGAAAGCAGGCCGTCCCCCGCCAGGATGGCCATTGCTTCGCCATAGGCGGCATGGCAGGAAGGACGGCCCCGGCGCCAGTCGTCATCATCCATAGCTGGTAAATCATCATGAATCAGCGAATAGCAATGGATCATTTCCAAAGCGGCGGCCCAGGACAACCAAGGCCGGTAGTCGCGGCCCAAAGCAAAGAGCGTGGCGCAAAACAGAGCCGGCCGCAAACGCTTGCCTCCGCCCAGGGCGGCATAACGCATGACCTCGGCCAAGACGCGGTCAGGGCCGGATGGCGGCGGCAGCAGGCGCGCCAGCTCCGCCTCGATTTGCGTTGCCACATCATGCACAAAATTGTCCATATTCATGGTTTTGCCGCCTCCGCCGCGCTTTGCTGCAGCGTATCCTCTGCCGCGTCCAGCCTGGCCCGGCATAAAGCGGCCAACTCCACGCCGCGGGAATAAAGGCGCAACATTTCCTCAAGCGGCTGCTCGCCCCGTTCTAAAAGCAGGAGTATCTCCTCCAGCTCCGTTGTCATTTCCTCAAAACTACGCTTGGCTTTTGTCATCTTCCATCCCCTCCGCCATGGCGAAAATTTGACCCTCCGCCGCATAAATCTTTAATCTCTCCCCTGGCCGCACATCGGCGGCCCGCCGCAAAACGCTGCCGTCTGAACGCTCTACCAGGCAATAGCCGCGCCGCAGGCTGCCAAGCGGGCTTAAAGCCTCCAGCCTGGCAATCGCCACATCCAGACGCTGCTGCCGCCGCTCCAGGCCGCGCCGCGCCGCCGGCTCCACATCGAGCGCAACCAGCATTTGCCGCCGCCGTTTAAGGTCGCGGCCAAGCGCGCCGCGCAGCGCGGCCTCTATATCGCTGAGCCGCTCCTCAATCTCAAAACGATCGGCTACCGCGGCCGCCGCGGCATGGCTGGGCGTGGCGGCGCGCCAATCCGCCGCCAGATCGCAAAGCGTAAAATCGCTTTCATGGCCGACGGCGGCAATCACCGCAGTGCGCAAATTCGCCACAGCGCGAACCACCAACTCATGGTTGAAGGCCGCCAAATCCTCCTCAGCGCCGCCGCCACGGCCGATAATCAGCACCTCATGGCCGCCGCTATCAGCCGCGGCGCAGGCCTTGGCCAGCTCAGCCGGGGCGCGCTCCCCCTGCACTGCCACAGGATAAAGCGTCAGCCGCGCCTTAGGATTGCGAGCCGCGGCCACGCGCCGAATATCGGCCCAAGCCGCCCCCTCAGCCGAGGTGATGACGCCAATATCAACGGCGAATTGCGGCAGGGGTTGCTTTCTTTGCGCGTCAAACAGCCCTTCCGCAGCCAGCCTTTCTTTAAGTTCATTGAGCGCCCTGGCTTGCGCCCCGTCGCCCGCCGGTATGATCTCCTCGGCGTAGAGCTGGCAAGTTCCATCCCGCTCATACAGCGACACAGAGCCGATCACCACTACATGGTCGCCGTCGCCCGGCTGCCAGGCAAGATCGCCGGCATAACGGCGAAACATCACTGTTTTCAGGGCGCTGTCCTTTTCTTTGAGCGTAAAATAAATATGGCCGGAGCTATGCGCGCGAAAGCCGCTGATTTCGCCTTGCACCGCCAGGCTAGCGAGCAAAGCATCTTCCGCCAAATACTCCCGCACATACCAGGTGATCTCAGACACGCCGTACACGCGAATTTTTGTTATTTCTTCCATATGTGGATTGTTCCCCGCCACAGGGCAATCTCCTGCCTGGGGACGCGGCCCCGGCCAAGGAAAATCCGCGCAAGCAAAAGCGCGCCGCAATGCAGCCGGGCGTAATAAGCCTGATAAAAAAGCGGGAAAACGCGGCTGAGCGATTCAACCGGGTATTTCCCGCCCCTATTCGTTTTCAATCGCGCCGCGGGACTAAAGTATAATACAGATAATGCCGCCGCCGCTCTCATTGACGATGCGCTGCAAAGTATAGGCCAGCTTTTGCCGGGCGTTTTCCGGCATTTGATACAGTTTGCCGCTGATATTATCCGTCACCAGCTCGCGCAGGCTCTTGCCAAAAACATTGGTCTGCCAGATTTTCTGCGGATCATCCTCAAATTCATCCATAATATAATGCGCCAATTCCTCGCATTGCTTTTCCGTGCCGATCAGCGGCGTAATTTCCGTATTAACATTGGCGCGGATAATATGGATGCTGCGGAACATTCAGAAGCCGGCGCGGCTTCAGCGCAAGCCCGACCCGGACGGGCGGCTCCTTCTCCCCACTCAGCCGGGGATAAACCAAAAGCTCGGCCTCATCGCCGGCCTTAGCGCTGATTTCGATCCGCGCGAGCAAGGCGTCTACAAGCCCGGCCTCAAAGCCGCCGCTAAAATCCAATTCCGCGGCAATCAGCCGCGACAGGTCGGCGGCCCGCTCCGGCTCAGGATCGCTTGGCCGCGCCGACTTCTGCCCCGATAGGGCTTGCCTTAGCTCCTCGAGACGGCGGTTCAACTCATCATTGCGCCGGGTAAATTCCGCGTCGCCAATCCGGCCCGCCAGATTCAAGTCCAGCAATTTATCCTGACGCAGCCGCAGCCCGGCCAGCTCCTCTCTGGCGCGGCCCTTAGCCGCCGCCTCCGGCGCGACGCTGCCCGCTTCATCATAAATGGCCAGCAAAGCCGCTTGCAAAGCCGCCGGCTCAAGGCCGGATCGCGCCAGCAGATAAAGCAGGATCCGCGTCAGCTCCTCGCCATAAACCACCGGAGCTTGGCAGCCGCGACGCCCCTGCTCGGCATAGAGTTTGCATTGCCACACTTCTTTGTCGCCGCTCGCGTATTTATAGACGGCGCGATAAAACGGAACGCCATGTTCAGCGCAAAACAGCTTGCCGCTTAAAGGATAGCGTTGATTGGCGCCGCTTTTGCCGTATTGGCGGCTGCGTTGCTCACGCAGCTCGGCGGCTGCCTGCCATAATTCCTCGCTGACAATGGGCGGCACGCTCTCATGATCCTCGTACATTACCCATTGCGAAGGGTCGAGCCTTTTGACCATATCAAGCTTATAATCCACTTTACGCGTTTTATTGCCGCAATACCAGCCCTTGTATTTAGGATTGGCAAGGATGCCGGCAATGCTGCTGAAGCCAAATTCCCGGCCATTGCTGTTGCGGTAACCGTCCTCATTGAGCCGGGCGGCGATGCGGCGGATGCCAAGGCGCTCCAATGCGAACATCGTAAAAATCCGCCGCACCAGCTCCGCTTCTTCCGCTACGATCACGAGCCTGCCCTGATCCTTGCGATAGCCCCAAATACGGTCGCTGCCCAGCACCACGCCTTTTTCAATGGCCCGCTTAAAGCCAAAGCGCACCCGCTCCGACGTCTTGCGCACCTCGTCTTGGGCCACGGAGGCCATGATGGTCAGTCGCAGCTCCGAATCGGGCAGCAGCGTATTGATATGATCCGACTGGAAAAGCACGCCAACGCCAAGCGAGAGCAGCTCCTGAGTAAAGCGGATGCTGTCCAGGGTATTGCGGGCAAATCGCGACACTTCTTTCGTGATGATAAAATCAAAACGGCCGTCGCGCGCGTCCTCCATCATGCGCAGGAAGCTTCGCCGCTTTTTAACGCTCGTGCCGCTAAGGCCCTCGTCGATATAACCTGCCACATATTGCCATTTGGCATTGGCGGCGATCAGCTCCTGATAATAATCGGCCTGGGCGGCCAGGGAATGCAGCTGCTCATCGCTGCTTGAAGAAACGCGCGCATAATATGTAACCCGCAGCGGCAGCTCAAAGACGGTGCGCCCTTGTGACAGCTCATTACGGACGGCGTATAAATCCATGCGCGTCCCTCCCGCTTATTTTCATGATCCGCTCCTCGGCGCGGCGGTAGGTCTGCTCGCTGATCGCTTGCGTAAGGCGCAGCCTGCGATTGACGTGCAACATGATCTCCCGCGCCAGCTTCAGTTCCTGCTCCCGCTGCATGTGATCCTCCCCTTTGATCCATATGCTTATTGCTTAATCATATGGATTAAAGAAGATTCTTTAGAACCGATACGCTCATCTTCGCCGTAATATTGCTTCGGGACGCAAATTCCATAATGATCCTTGTAAAAAACATTATTATGGCCTTTACTTCCTGATGCTTTTGTGCTAAAATGCAGATTGAATAAAACATATCAATTTAATATGTAATCAACGGCTAGGAAAATTTAGGATAACCTTTACTTTCTTTGCCTATTATGGTATGGTTTACAGGTGCCGTTTTGCGCCAGAATAGATAAAAACCCACCTATCAAGCCATTATATTGCCGGGCTACGGCAATATAATATAGATAAATTTATTCACTAAAATATTTACAGGAATTGGAGGCAAGATTATGGGTAGCACAATGGTTGATTCTGCACTTTTCAGGAATTTCTGTGGTACTGAGCGCGCCAGGGAAATTTGGTGCGACGAAGCTATGCTCAAGAATTGGTTCAAATTCTGGGTTGCTCTTGCTCAGGCCGAAGAGGAAATAGGCATCGTGCCTAAAGGTACCGCTGCCGCGATCGACGCTGTCAGCGATGTCAGCACCTACGACCTGGATGCATTAAGGGAAAAAATCGAAGAGACCACCCATCCCTGCATCCCGCTATGCTGGGAAATTGAAAAACGCGCCAAAGACGGTCTGGGCAAATGGGTTCATTGGGGCGCCACATTGCAGGAT
>JAAYYR010000233.1 GCA_012515255.1 Clostridia bacterium
CGTCGCTGACCCGGATGATCACATTATGCCCGCCGCCATCGCCTGTGACCACCCAGCGCACATTATGGGTCTTGCTCTGCGGCCCCGGGCCCTCGCTGATCGTCAGGCTCAGTTCCGCCCCGGTTTTGGTCGGCGTGCCGGGCGCGATGCTCTGCTCGCAGATCTCGCCTTCCGCATAATCGTAGCTCACGCCGTAGGTGGTGGTGAGGATGACGAAATTATTTTCCTCGATCACGGGGTTAGCTTCATCCGGCGTCTGGCCGAGAAGATCGGGCATGATGATGCTGATCGGCTCCGGCCCCAAGGATACCACTAGCTCCGCCACAGTATCCAACGCGATGTCCACGCCCGCTTCCGGCGACTGGAATATCACTTCATTGCGCGGTTTCTCCTCGTCATACTGTTCGGTGATATTATACATGATATTTTTATTGGTCAGCGTCAGTTCGGCGATCTTGCGGGTAGCGCCCATCACATCCGGCATTGGTATGGTCGCGGCGCCTTTGCTCACGGTAAGGGTGATGGTGCGCCCGACACTGACCTTCTCACCTTCCTTAACGCTTTGTTCCAGAACGATACCGTTTTCCTGATCGCTGGTGACATATTCGACATCCACCAGCAAGTGCTTATCTTCCATTTTGGCCTCCGCGTCGCTCAGCATATCGCCGACCACGCCCGGCACCTCCGTTGTTTTGCCGCCGCCCAGGATGCCGGTGAGACTGCCCACCACCAATAGCAGAACGATCAACAAGACTCCGGCGCCGGCCAAAATCAGGATGCGCTTTTTATCTAATTGGCGCGGCCTGGCCGGACGGGCCTGCTTGCGCGCCGCGGGTTTGGTAACGGCCAAAGCTTTCTTAAAGCCCTCGTCCTCGCTGAAAGCCGCGCCCGCCGCCTGGCCGTTCATTTCACTTTCGCAAGCCGCCCGCAAGGCGTCGGCCATTTCTTTGGCGCCGGCATAACGGCTGTCCGGGTTTTTGCGCATGGCGCGCATCACCACATAGGAAACCGCCATCGAGATTTTCGGGTTAAGCTGATGCGGCAGTATCAGCTCACCCTGCACATGCTGCATAGCGATGGAAATCGGCGTCTCGCCTAAAAAAGGCAATCGGCCGGTGAGCATTTCATAGATAATCACGCCCACAGAATAGATATCGGATTTTTCCGTTACCGCCTGGCCCTGCACCTGCTCTGGGGAAATATAATGAACGGAGCCCATAATACGGCTAGAGGTATTATATGTAAGCGTAACATCGCTCATCCCCACGGCAATGCCAAAATCCGTGACTTTGGCCTGGCCGTCCTTGGACATGAGGATATTATGCGATTTGAGATCGCGATGAATAATGCCATGTTCATGGGCATGCTGCACGCCGGCTAAAATCTGAATAGCGATATCGCAGGCTTCAGGTGATGAAATCATGCCTTTGCGGCGGATATAATCCTTAAGGCTTTCCCCTTCCACGAATTCCATAACAATATAGTGCATATTCTCTTCGAAGCCGACATCGTAAACGCCGACGATATTGCTATGCGAAAGGCTGGCTACCGCCTGAGCTTCATGGCGGAAGCGGCGGATAAAATCGGTATTATTAGCGTATTCCTCACGCAGAATCTTAATGGTGATCATGCGGTTCAGTAAAAGATCCTGCCCGCGATAAACAATAGCGGTACCGCCGCTGCCCAGCTTTTCAATGATTTTATAACGATTATTAAAGACTTTGCCTATCATCTTTGCACCTCGCCGTCAATCATGCGCTACCACAACTAGCGATATGTTATCGAAGCCGCCGCGTTTGAAGGCGGCCTCCGCGAGAAATTCTACGACTGTCCGCAATTCCGCCACCCGCATGGTGGTCACCTGCATTTCTTTTTCATCCACCATATTATAAAGCCCGTCGGTGCAGAGCAACAAATAATCGCCCTTTTGCCAGTCGGTCTCGACCGTATCCAGCTCAACCAAAGGCTCCTGGCCAATCGAACGAAGCAGGATATTGCGATGCGGGTGATTGCGCGCTTCCTCTTCGGTTATTTGGCCTTCGCGCAATAATTGCGCCACGAGGGAATGATCCTGGGTCAATTTACGGATGCCGTTATCATTGATAAGATATGCCCTGCTGTCGCCAACATGAACGATGGTGATATGGTCGCCGCGAATCGCTGCCGCGGTTAGCGTAGTACCCATCCCCTCCAGATTTGGCTTCTTGCCTTTATGATATAAAAAATCATTGGCCTCGTAAAAAGCTTCCCGCAGGGTCACCGCGGGATCAGATTCTTTATCAGACCAGGATTTTTCGGCGACGATGCGCACCGCGGTGGCTGAGGCCACTTCCCCCGCCTCTTTGCCGCCGATGCCGTCGGCTACGATAAAGACGCCGTTTTTGACGTCGCAATAGACGGCGTCCTCATTATTCTCACGTACCGCTCCCACATGGGAAAGATATTCCGCTCGCATTATGCCTCCCGGCCCGGCGTCCCCGCCTGTTCACGGCGGAACTCCGGCTCTCCCTCGGCGGTTCTTTTGCGCAATTGGCCGCAGGCCGCCTCGATATCCGCACCCCGCTTATGCCGCAGCTGAACCGCTACATTTAGCTCAGACAATTTTTGACAGAAAGCCTCTACCACGCTTGATGGCGGCGGTTTGATCCGCGCCTCCGGCAAAGGATTCGCAGGTATAATATTAACAAGAATATCGGTTCCTGTCAATAAAGCGGCTAGTTTTGCGGCATCTTCCGGCGTATCATTAATGCCGTCGAACAAGGCGTATTCCACCGTAAGCCTGCGTCCGCTCAGCTCGCGGTACTCACGGCAAGCCGCCATCAATTCGCAAAGCGGATAATGCGCAGCCCCCGGCATCAGGCGGCGGCGCAGCGTATCGTCCGCAGCATGCAGCGATACGGCCAGACCCAACTGATAGCCCCAATGGCTCATTTCGCGGATTTGCGGCGCCAGCCCGCAGGTAGAAATGGTGATGCGCCGCATACCGATATTCATGCCCTCCGCGGAATTAAGCAGCTCCACAGATTGCTTGACCGCAGCAAGATTGGCCAGCGGCTCGCCCATGCCCATATAGACGATATTAGTGATCCCGGAAAAGCCCAGGTCATAGGCCAGGCGGTCAGCGATCTGCACCTGGGCGACAATTTCACCGGCGCTCAAATTGCGAAAGCGCGCATGCAGCGCGGTGGCGCAAAACCGGCAATTCATAGCGCAGCCGCTCTGGCTGCTGACGCAACAGGTGACGCGGTTATGAGCCTGCCAACGCTCATAGAACATCAGCACCATCTCGATCCGCTCGCCGTCTGTCAGTTCAAGAAGCAGCTTAATTGTATCGCCGGCCGCCGAATCCTGCCGCCTGATGATACGCGGCAGCGCTACCGTAGCTTGCTCGTCAAGCCGGGCGCGCAATTCAGCGGGCAGGTCGCTCATGGCGTTAAAGTCGTCCGCGGCGTTTTTTTGTATCTGGCGGTAGAGCTGGCCCGCCCGAAAAGCCGGCTGGCCCAGGCTTGTGATAAAGCTGGTCAGCTCCTCTTTATTGAGCGAGCGCAAATCGACCTTGCTCATTGTTTTTTCTCGAGCAGCGCGATGTAAAATCCCTCCAGGGCCTGGCTGTCCTGAAAAGGCAGCAATTGCAGTTCGCCTTGTTCAAGCTCTGACTGCCGCCCGGGCAAATAAGGGATCAGCCCGGTCATGGGGGCCAAAGAAAAATCAGGGTGCGCCGCCAGGAAGCTGCGCACATTGCCGCTATTTTCCTCATCGGTAATGGTGCAAGTGGCATAGCAAAGACGCCCGCCCGGCCGGAGATAATTGGCGGCCGCTTCCAGCAGATCGCGCGCTATTTTCGCCAAAGCGGCAATATCCGCTGTTTCGCGGCGGAACCGGCTGTCCGCCCGCAGTCCCAGCATACCCAGGCCGGTGCAGGGCGCGTCCAGCAGCAGATAATCCGCCCAGCCCTGATACATATCCGGCAGATAGCGGCTATCGGCTGTTTCCGCCTTGATGATGCGGCAGCCCAGCCGCTCGGCATTGCCGCGTACCAGGCTGGTTTTATGCGGATGGACGTCAAAGGCATGCAGCTCGCCTTTATTCTTCATCAAAGCCGCAAGATGCGTGGATTTACCGCCCGGCGCGGCGCATAGATCTAGCACGCGGCTGCCGGGTTCCGGATTCAAGGCATGGGCTACCAATTGCGAAGACAGGCCCTGCACAATAAAATATCCCTCGCGGAACAGCGGCTGCGCCGCAAGATTGCCTACTTCCGCGGCGAGCAGCAAGGATTCGGGCGCATAACCCGCTATTTTGACGTCTACCTGCCGCTCAGTCAGGCGCGCGTATAATTCATCGCGGCTTACCTGTAGCGTATTGGCGCGGATGGCCACACCGCGATAGGAATTGGCATGAAGGCAAAAGGCTTCGGCCTGTTCCGGCGTATAATGACGCAATAAATAATCAACGATCCACTGGGGGAAAGACAATGCTATGTGTAAGTACTGCGCCATACCATCCGCCGGGGCGGGCAGCAGTTGTTCCCGCTCCGAGCGCAGATAATTACGCAAAACCGCATTGACTACGCCGGCCAGTTTCGGCGACATGTATTTTTTCACCAGCCGCACGCCTTCATTGACCGCGGCATAATGCTCGATGCGCAAATAATGTAGCTGATAAAGGCTGAGCCGTAGGATGATTTTTGCCTCGGGCGGCAATTGATCGAGCGGCTTAGTCAAAAATTGCTCCAAAATATAGTCAAGCGCCAGCCGCATCCTGGTCGTGCCATAAGTGATCTGCGTGGCAAGCCGCGCCTCATTGGCCGGCAACTGATACTGGTTCAGCACCTGCTTTAAGGCGATATTGGCATAAGCGTCCTCCAGCTCAATCTGCTTGAGCGCCAGATAGGCAGCATCACGGGCGCTGGGAGTATGATCTTTTTTTATATATTTAACCATGTCTAATGTCTCCTACCGCTGAAGATCATCAATAATCGCAACAACTGCAAAATAGAGACCAAGGCAGCAGCGATATAGGTTAACGCCGCGGCGCGCAGTACTTTATTGGTTTGCGCGATTTCTTCCCCGCCGAGAAAACCGCCGCTTTCCAAAGCCAGCAGAGCCCTGTTGGAGGCGTTGAGCTCTACCGGCAGCGTGACCACCTGGAACAGCACCACAGCGCCAAAGCAGATAATGCCAATGCCGATCAAATTGAAGGCGCTGAGAGCCAGGCCAAGAATAATCAAAACCCAGGCGGCGGAAGAACCGAACTGGGCTACCGGTGCCAAAAATCCCCGAAATTTCAGCGGCCCATAAGATTCAGCGTCCTGCATCGCATGCCCTGCCTCATGCGCGGCCACGCCAAGCGCCGCCACAGAGGAACTGCCATAGGTGCTTTCGGATAAACGCAGCACTTTGCCGCGCGGGTCATAGTGGTCGGTCAGATTGCCGCGCACCTGCTCGATCCGCACATTATTAAGGCCGCTGCTATCGAGTAGCCGCCGTGCCGCCTCGGCAGCGTTCAAGCCGGAACTGGCGTGCACCTTAGAGTATTTTTTATAGGTCGATGTAACTTTAGCCTGCGCGTATATGGTAAGCAGAATCGCCGGCAAAAGTATGAGCATCGACCAATCGCCATAATAGAATCCAGGCACTATAAAACACCTCCTGTTTCAACCCGGTATCCGTGAGCAAAAGCGGCGGCGGGCATGCGTTTTTTGCCTTCCGGCTGCACATCGGTCAAGCAAACCGCGCCGTCGCCGCAGGCAATCGTCAAGCCCTCCCGCGAAGCGGCGAGGATTTCGCCCGGTTTGCCGGCGCCGTCGGCCATGCTGCTGCCAAATAGCTTCAATCTCTTGCCCCGATGCAGGGCATAGGCGCCGGGCGTCGGGTCAAAAGCGCGGATACGGTTATGAATATCCATGGC
>JAAYYR010000234.1 GCA_012515255.1 Clostridia bacterium
CTGGAGACGGAGCCGATTGATATCAGCGGCATGAAAAAGACCTATACGCAGACAGTCAATATCGTGCATAGCGGCACCATCAGCCTTGGCGCGCCAAGCGTCACTGTGGTGGTGCAGATAGAGCCGATATCCACCGCGCGCTTCACGCGTGATCTGGTTTATACACAGAATCTGCTGGCCACCTTGAAATGCGTACCGCCGGATGCGGATATCGATGTGGAGGTATCGGGGCCGGAAACCGCCATCAACGGTATGGCCGCCAATGATATTGTCCCCTATGTTGATTGCAGCGGCATCAAAGAGCCGGGCGAATATACGCTGCCTTTACAGGTCACGCTGCCCGCCAATGTTTCCGTGGTTAATATTCGCCCCGCGGAAATCACTATCATCGTCGAAGCGGCGAATTAGGGAAAAGCGCCGTCGCCCGCCACAGCGGGTAAAAGAGCCAATGATCAGCGTTTACCTTTTGGCGGTAAACGCTGATTTATCAAGCAGCCGGTTTGTTTGGCTAATTATCAGACTAAAGGAGTACTACGATGGGCAAATATTTTGGCACTGACGGTATGCGGGGCAGGGCAATCAGTCAATTGCCGCCCGATTTAGTTTTTCGCCTGGGTATGGCGGCTGCCCATATTCTGACCAAGGATAGCGGCGAATTGCGGCCCCTGGTTTTGATCGGTAAGGATACCCGCATTTCCGGCGATTATCTGGAGGCGGCGCTGTCCGCGGGCATGGCTTCTTCAGGTTGTGATGTATTGCTGCTGGGCGTGATCCCCACGCCCGGCGTGGCGGCGCTGACCCGATTGCTGGGCGCGGAGGCGTCGGCGGTAATTTCCGCCTCGCATAATCCCTATTACGATAATGGCATCAAGTTCTTTAACCGCGACGGCCATAAGCTGCCCGACCGCATAGAGGAGGAGATTGAGCGGCTGATCGACAACCCGGGGGAGCTGTCGCTGGCGGAAGACGACCAGTTGGGGCGCATCTCCGTCTATGAGCGCGCCGCGGAAAAATACGCCACCTGGCTTCTGGAGGCGCAGGCCCCTGATCTGAGCGGTTTCCGTATCGTGGTCGATACAGCCAATGGCGCCGCTTCTTTTATCATGGAGCCGATTTTGCAATCTTTGGGCGCGGAGTTATTTTGCATTGGCAATCAGCCGGACGGCTGCAATATCAATGATAATTGCGGCAGCACATATATGGCGCCTTTATGCGAGCAGGTCAGGGAGAAAAAAGCCAATCTGGGGCTGGCCTTTGACGGCGACGCAGACCGCATGCTGGCGGTGGATGAGAACGGCGCCCTTGTGGACGGCGATCAGCTACTGGCTATTTTTGCCCGGGATATGCTGGACAAAGGCGAACTGCCGGTCAAAGAAATCGTGGCGACCCAGATGAGTAATCTGGGCTTGAAGCTCGCCTTGGAGCCCCTTGGCATCACAGTGGCGGAAACAAAGGTCGGCGACCGCTATGTGCTGGAGCGGATGCTTAAAGGCGGCGCAGTGGTCGGCGGCGAACAAAGCGGGCATTTGATTTTGCGTGATTATAATACGACGGGCGACGGCGCCGTAGCGGCGCTAAAATTATTGACTATCATGAGCGAAAGCGGTAAATCCCTCTCCGAGCTGGCCCGGGTGATGCGCAAAATGCCGCAACATATGATTTGCCCTGAGGTACGGGATAAAGAAGGCTGGCAACAGGATGCGGAGATCTGTGCGCTGATTGAAAGCTCCCGGCAAAGCCTGGACGGCCGGGGACGTATTATCATCCGTGCCTCCGGCACTGAGCCTCGAATCCGCATTATGGCTGAGGGCGAGGACCAGCGGCTAATTTGCGCCATCGTCGAGGAGTTGGCCGAGCTGATAGGCCGCAAGATGGGCTGATCCTGACAGGCCGGCAATTGTAATAACATTTTGTCGGCGGGAGCCTGATAAACCGTAAGCAGCGGTCGCCTTGACGCAGCTGGACAAAACTTCGCGGGCGCAACACTGTTTTGTGTCGCTGTCGCCCGGCCGAGGCAGTAACAAATTGGGCCCGGACGCAAATTTGGTCTGAATAAGCAAAAGGATACCGCCGTCAGGCGGTATCCTTTTTAGATTGATTAGCATAGCTCTTGGCTGTATATGCGGCCCGTTTGTCGCTGTTGTCCGGCTGTTTTAATCGTTGAGCGCCTTCTCCAGCAGTTCCTTGACCAGGCCGGGATTTGCCTGGCCGCGCGTTTGTTTCATCACCTGGCCGACGAGGAAGCCGATCGCCGCCGCCTTGCCGCCACGGTAGTCCGCCGCTGCCTGCGCATTGGCGGCGATCACAGAGGATATAGCCTTATCGAGCAGGGACGTATCAGAGATCTGGGCAAAGCCGCGCTCCGCAATAATCGCCGCCGCTTTTTTGCCGCTGCCGAACATCTCCTCTAGCACTGTCTTGGCGCTGCTATGATTGAGCGCGCCTTTTTTGACCTCGCTCAAAAGAAAAGCCAGTTCTTTAGCATCAAGCGGCACCCGGTCATATTCTTGTCCGGCGGCATTGAGCAGGCGGGAGATATCGCCGAGCAGCCAGTTGGCCGCTGTTTTCGCCTCCGCGCCCTCAGCATGTAGCCGATCAAAAAATTCGGCTAAAGCTGGGTTGGCGACAATTTGCCCCGCATCATAGTCGGAAAGGCCGAGCCGGCTTATGAGCCTGGCCAGCCGCTCCTCCGGCATTTCCGGCATCGAGGCGGCGATCTCGCTCATCCAGGCTTCGTCAATGATCACAGGCGGCAAATCCGGCTCGGGGAAATAGCGGTAATCATGGGCGTCCTCTTTGCTGCGCATGGAGCGGGTCTCGCCGCAAGCCTCATCCCAGAGCCGCGTCTCTTGGATAATCGTTTGGCCGCTGTCAAGCATTTCTCCTTGACGCCATTGCTCATAGACAATAGCGCGGGCCACGGAGCGGAAGCTGTTAAGATTTTTGATCTCAACCTTGACGCCCAGCTCCTTTTGGCCTGCGGGGCGCAGGGAAATATTGACGTCGCAACGCAGCGAGCCTTGCTCCATTTTGACGTCGGAAATGCCGGCGTAATTGAGCATCAGGCGTAGCGTTTCGCCAAAATTCTTCGCTTCTTCGGCGCTTTCCAAATCAGGCTCGGTGACAATCTCAATCAGCGGCACCGCGGCGCGGTTATAATCAGGCAGGGAATAATCACTGCCGCTGATATTGTCGCCGGAATGCACAAGCTTACCCGCGTCTTCCTCCAG
>JAAYYR010000235.1 GCA_012515255.1 Clostridia bacterium
CATAGACCGGGCGCAGATAAGGATTGACCTTATCCTGAAGATCGCCGGGCAGAAAGCCCAGCTTCTCGCCTGCCTCCACCGCTGGGCGCGCCAATACCAATTTAGCTACCTTGCGGTTTTTTAGCGCCTCGGCCGCCTTCAGCACCGCGAGAAAAGTTTTGCCGGTGCCGGCGGGGCCGATGGCAAAGACGATATCATGCGCGTCGATCGCTTTCAGGTATTGCCATTGGCCGAAGCTTTTAGGCTTGATGGCACGGCCGCGTGGAGTAATAAAGATGTTCTGGGTCAATAGCGAAGCAATATCATCCTTGTCCCCGCGCCGCGTGGAAAGGGCGTAATTGACGGTTAAGGGCGAGATGGCGATATCAGCCGCGGCCAGGGTCTGTAAGTGGCGAAGAACTTTTTCCGCCTCGGCGATCGCGTCCGCTTCGCCGCTGATCATCAGCTCGCCGCCCCGGGCATGAATTCTTACCTGCAGCTCTCTCTCCAAGGTCTGGATATAGCGATCCTGGTAGCCGCAAATTTCCGCGGCTTGTCCATTATCACCCAGCACTATTTTTATTTCCGCCAATACGATTACCTCCGTCAATAATATCTATGGTCAAATTATACCCGTATCAGTTCTGTATCACCAGCCGGTTTTAGTATATCCGGCAGCAGCACCTGCATCCCTTTAACCGGCTTCCGCGGCCGGCGGCTGCGTTTCCTGTCCGGCTGCCTGCTGATACACGCCGATCTCAGTACGCCCCTCGCATACGGCATGGGCGCGCGCCAAGCCGTCCGGCAGGGCGATATCCTCAATCCTGGTAGCTGTTAAGCGCAGCGCATCACCGTCGGCCGCGCCGCATAGGCGCAGCAAATTCTCATAGGCGTTTTCTTTGGCCCTGGTTCTTGCCTGAAGTCTGGCTTCCTCGGGCGTATAAACGATAGAAAAAGGCAATAACTCGCCTATTTCCGTGAATATAACTTCGACGGTGGGGCCTGTTTTCCTCCAAATTATTGTGCGGGCCACTTGATGGCTGACCCGGTACATTTCATAAGGACTGCGCGCAGCGCCGGCAAGATGCAGCAGCGGCCCGCTATCGATTTGCACGCCGATGGCAATTGCCGTCCGGCCGGAAGGCTCGCTGCCCTCTTCCAGTTCAGCGCATTCGCCGTAGCCCTCGCCCCAGAGATTGGCGGTAACAATACCATTGGCGGCGACTTCGGCGCCACCCTGCCAGCCATAAATTAGGATATCGCCGCGGCTGACCGCGTCGCCGCTTTTTACCGCCGCCGTACCCTGCCGTACCAGCACATCCTCGATGATGCCGTCGCAGGCGGCCACGAGATTGCCCGGCGGCTTAACGGCGTCCTCCGGCGCGACATCGACCCTTTTGACCACCTTGATCATCAAATGTACGCCCTGCTCAGCAATCTCGACAAATACCAGCTCGCTGAAATTGAGCAGAATATATTGCTCCGCCGCTTCCAAATCCACGCCCCAGCGGCTGCGTCCCGGCTCCACGCCCGCCTCGGCCGCCAGCTGCAGGACTTTTTGTCCATCCTCCGGCAGCACGGGATAGGGGCCGCCGACCTCTATGGAAAAAATAAACGAGGAAATGAAAGACAAAAGGAATACCGCCGCCGCCGCAGCTAGGGGCAAAAGAGGACGGCGACGGAGAAAGGCCAAAGTAAAGGGCAGGCCGACCCGCCGATGAATGCGGAAGGCGCAATGTGAGCGGCGGGCAATATCGCGCAGTTGATGCACATGATCAAGCGGCACCCGCGCTACAACGCTTGTCTCTTTCTTGTGGATACGGCTAAGCTCTATCCCCTCCTGAAAGGCCAGGTTAAGGAAACGCTCGCTAAAGCGGCCGCTGATTTCGATATCAACGGCGCCGCGGAAGATGCCGGGCAAATCATTCTTCATCGGCTTCCTCCCGAAAAACCAGGCTGGCAATCAGCCCGCCAATCGTCAGCTGTTCTTCATTCAGCTCGGAGAGATTCAGTCCGCTGCCGTTGATTTCCAGCCGCCCGTCGCTTAATTGCAGCAAAATCCGCTCCGGCGCATAGGCGACAATGCCGCGGTGATTGATAATGCTGACCTGTTCCCGACCGAGCAGCGTTAAACGCGCCGCGCCGCCAATCAGATCGGGCGGCAGTTCCAAACCGGACGCTGCCATATTGATGATACCGCCCCGGGCCATAAAATCCCCCCTTCCATAAATAGTATGAAAGGAGGGATTTTTTATGAAAATCTTCCGGCGGCGGCAAAAGAAAAACAAACGGGAGCTTAAGCTCCCGTTGCGTTTACACGAATTTTATCCTGGTTGCGGAAAATAGTCCTATCTCCGTTTTCTGGCGGCCTCCGCTTTTTTCTTTCTCTTCACGCTCGGCTTTTCATAATGCTCATGCTTACGGATCTCCGCCATAACGCCTGATTTCTGGCAGGTACGTTTAAAGCGCCGCAATGCGCTGTCTAAGGACTCATTCTTCCCGACACGAACTTCAC
>JAAYYR010000236.1 GCA_012515255.1 Clostridia bacterium
CGTCCAGCATGCGGGCGAAGGCGCGTACCCGTAATTTCGCCAGCATCCCATCGTCGCAGGGAAAATCCGGGCATAGCCAGCAACCGGCCCAATCCTGCTTTTTGCCGCATTGATATGGCCGGCACCATTGCCGCTGCCCGCAGCCCTCATTGCGGCAGCCGGGACAGTCGGCGTTCTCGCTGCAGATGCCGCAAGCCAAACCGCAATAGCCATAGCCTTTGCTTGTATCTATAGAGCCTCCTGGGGCGCGTATTATTGCGGAGCAGCCGCCAGCTCATCTAAAACGCGCCGGCAAGTCTCGTCCGTATGATACAGCAATTCCTCGATATCCAGGGTGGGGAAGCTGCCGTCGCGGTAAAGTACGCCGCCGTCGACCATGGTCAGGCAGACGTCGCTGCCGCAGCCGGCATAGACAAGATTATTAAGCAGGTCATGCGCGGGCCGCATATAGATGCGGTCAATATCAAAGACAGCGATATCGGCGCGCCAGCCCTCTTTGAGCAGGCCGCAGTCTTCCCGCCCCTGCGCCAAGGCTCCGGCGCGGGTGGCGGCGTACAGCGCCTCGGCAGGCGTGATCAGCGTGGCGTCGCCGCTTATGCCTTTATGGATCAGGGCGAAGGTTTTGAGCTCCTCGAGCATATTAAGATTATTATTGCTGGCTACGCTGTCGGTGCCGAGCGCCACATTGACGCCGGCCGCTAAGAGCCGGGCCGCGGGACAAAAACCGCTGGCCAGCTTTAAATTACTTTTAGGGCAATGGGCCACGCTGACTCGCTTTTGCTTGAGGATGGCAATATCCGCCCCGTCAATATGCACGCAATGAGCGGCTGTTACCGGCATCTCAAAAAAGCCGAGCGAATCAAGATATTGCACCGGCGACAGCCCGCCATGCCGCTCTTTGCAGCCCGCGACCTCAGCCGCTGTCTCCGCCACATGAACATGAATAGCGGAGCCGGTCTCGGCCGCCGCCTCAGCCAGCGTCGCCGCGACGCGCTGATGCGAGGTGTACTCGCCATGCAAGGAGAATTCAACCCGTAGTTTGCCGTCGCCCCAGTTATGGAATTGCTCCCGCAAGGCGAGTGTCTCCGCGTATTGGGGCAGATCGCGAAAATCGCGGTCCGCCATACAGATGGTGCCGACAGAGAAATTAGCCTTGATATCCGAGGTGGCAAAAGCGCGGCCCATGGCCTCTCCCCGCATATACATATCCGTAGTGGACACGATGCCAAAACGTAGCATCTCCGCGATGCCCATCTTGCAGGCCCAAAAAATATCATCAGCTGTCAAGCGGTCTTCAAAAGGAAATATCCGCCGCTGTAGCCAATCATCCAAAGCCAGGTTTTCACCATAGCCGCGCAGCACATGCATTGGCGCATGGCTATGCGCATTATAAAAGCCGGGCGTCAGCAGCAGGCTGCGGCCCGCGCCGTAGGTTTCGCCGTAGCGGTAGGCGTTAGGAGGCGGAGCGTCGCCCAGATAATCTATACACGCGCCATAAACGCCAAGATACATATGGCGCCGCAGCTTAAAATGCTCGTCGACTAGCGTCACGTCCTCAAACAGCATTCATCTGTCCTCCCATGATGTATTGCGCTTATTTTATCATATAAATAAGGCAAAATAAATAGCGGGATCTGACTCTACGAAGCGTTGATTGCAAATACGCGGGCAATCGTTTATGCTGATATGGTATGGAGGTGCTGTTATGGATTGTGAAAAAACAGGCCGCCTGCTCCTGACCTTGCGGCAAGAGCGGGCGATGACGCAAAAACAACTGGCCGAGGCTTTGGGCGTCAGCGATAAGACTGTGTCCAAGTGGGAGCGCGGACTGGGCTGCCCTGATGTATCCCTGCTGCCGCTGCTTGCTCTAGAACTGGGCGTCAGCACAGACCGGCTATTGGGCGGCGATTTGCGGCCGCAGCCCGCCGCGGCTGGTAATATCAGGAAAACCCGCTTCTACCTTTGCCCTTGCTGCGGCAATATCGCTACCAGCAGCGCGGATACGGACATATCCTGCTGCGGCCGGCGCCTGGCGCCGCTTGAGGCGCGGCCGGCCGACGCTGAGCATCAGCCGAGTCTGGAACAGGTAGAGGATGAATACTATCTCCGCTTCCCCCATGAAATGAGCAAAGAGCATTATCTCAGCCTTTGCGCCTATCAAAGCTGGGATCGCATGCTGCTGATCAAGCTTTATCCCGAGCAGGAGGCGGCGTTGCGGCTACCCCGGATGTCAAGAGGCCGCCTGCTCATTGTTTGCAATTGCCATGGCCTGCTTGAATACCGCCTGCCGCCCGCCCGCGGCGGGAAGTAATGCTTTTTCCGCTGATCCCGCTGCTTACGCATTTATCCCGCCCCGCTCCCGCTTATCTTAACCCGGCTATCGCGGACAAAATAAAACCCCGGCTTGGCCGGGGTTTTGTGTTGTCTGCGGCAGATGTCCCGCCCGGCAGCGGCAAAAAAGCCGCCGCGGCGGCTTCGGAATGTTCCACACCATATGGTAGCTCGGTGCCGAAGCGCGCAGACGCACCCCGAAATGCCCGCCCTGCTTGATCAGCTCCGGCTCCTCCAGATACAGCTCGTCAAGCTGCGGACTGACCACGCCGTAGCCGTCCAGGTTCACTTCTTCCATGGCAGCGCTGACTTTGCTCCATTGGCGGGCGCCCTCGGCATTACGCTTGATCAGGCTGATAATGCTATGCTCGCCGGCGATCTCCTCCCCCGCGTATTCCTCCAGCACCTGGAAGAACAGCCCGTCTCTCGGGCTGACGACGAAGCTGGCCGTACCCTGGCCGAGCGCCAGCTGGCTTAGGCTCGTTTGCGCCACGTCCGGCAGGACGTCCATAGCCTCTTTAATATAGCCGATATCGCGCACTTTTTTCACTTGCTGCACCGCTCCGGCCACGCCGTCTTCCATCTCCCGCCGCAGCCAATGCGTATTGTCCAGCTCCTCAATCCAGCGGGGCAGGCTGACATTGACCTCAGTGACCGGGAATTCATACAGCACGGAATTCAAGATCTCCGTAATATCGTCGATATTCATTTGCAGCAAATCAAGCGGGATCACCGTAACGCCATACTGCTCGGCCAACTCCTCCGCCATGGTCTGGGCTGCAACTCCATCCGGATCGGCGCTGTTGATGAGAATGATGAAAGGCTTGCCCAGGGCCTGCAATTCCTCGATCGAGCGGGTGGCGGCCTCATTGAAGGCCTCGGCCGGGATCGAGCCGAAGCTGCCGTCGGTCAGCACGACAATGCCGATCGTACTATGCTCGTTGATCACTTTGGCCGTGCCCATTTCCGCGGCCAGCTCAAAGCTCATCGGCTCCTCCGACCAAGGGGTATCCACCATGCGCGGCCCGTCTTCATCATCAAACCCCATGGCCCCAGCCACCGGATAGCCGACGCAATCCACGAGGCGCACCCTGATATCGATGCCCTCGTCCAGATGGATACTCACCGCTTCGGCGGGGATGAATTTAGGCTCGGCGGTCATTACCGTCCTGCCGGAGCCGCTTTGCGGCATTTCATCCAAAGCCCGTTCGCGCTCATGGAGATCTTCGATATTGGGAAGGACCAATTCTTCCATGAAGCGCTTGATGAAGGTGGATTTGCCGGTTCTCAC
>JAAYYR010000237.1 GCA_012515255.1 Clostridia bacterium
ATACTTTGCTGGTATCCTTCTTATTTTTGGGGGATGATGTTTTATAAAAATTAGCATTGCTCTTTTGAGGCGATTTGTTTTGTAGTCTGATGATCTTTGTAGATTTTATATATAATGGGCGCTGGTACAAATAACCTCTGTAAAACTACCATTAAAAGCATAACTTGGCCCAAAGCAGGTAACGATATCATCATTAATTATAGATAGGGGACGCTAACCATGACTACTTCTACGAAAGCATCTAATAGATTAATCAAAGAAAATTCTCCTTATCTATTACAACATGCGGATAATCCGGTGGATTGGTGGCCCTGGTGCGAGGAGGCTTTTGCCGCCGCCCGAGCGGAGCAAAAGCCGGTATTCCTCTCCATCGGCTACGCCACTTGCCATTGGTGCCATGTGATGGCGGAGGAAAGCTTTGAAAACCCGGATATCGCGCGCATCCTCAATGAGAACTTTGTCTCGATCAAAGTCGATAAGCAGGAGCGGCCGGATATAGATAGCGTGTATATGGCTGTCTGCCAGGCTTATACCGGCAGCGGCGGCTGGCCGATGAGCGTTTTTATGACCCCGGAGCAAAAGCCTTTTTTCGCCGGCACCTATTTCCCCCCGCAAAGCCGCAACGGCCTCATCGGCTTTGGCGAGCTTTTGCTGCTGATCGCCGACCGCTGGCATGAGAATCGCGGGGAATTGATCGCCGCGGCCGAGTCAATCATCGGGCAGCTACAGGTCAAGCCCGGGCGGCAGGGAGATATTTCCGACAGTCTGATCCGGGCGGCGCGCGATTATTTCGGCGCATCATTCGACGCGGATTACGGCGGTTTCGGCCGCGCCCCCAAATTCCCGGCAGCGCATAATCTGCTGTTTTTGCTGTCTTTGGCCGAGCATAGCGCTGATGAGCGGGCGCTGGAGATGGTCGAGCTGACATTGCGGCAAATGTATCGCGGCGGCATCTTCGACCAAATCGGCGGCGGGTTTTGCCGCTACTCCACCGACCGCTATTTTCTCGCGCCTCATTTTGAGAAAATGCTTTATGACAATGCTCTGCTGATCATGGCCTATGCCGAGGCCTGCCGCCTCACCGGCGACCAGGTCTACAATCAGGCCGCAAGCCGCACTGCTGCTTATGCGCTGCGTGAGCTGGCCGAGCCCCAAGGCGGTTTTTTCGCTGCGCAGGACGCGGACAGCGAGGGCGTCGAGGGTAAATTTTATCTTATCTCTTATGATGAGATTATCGCGGCGCTGGGCCGCGAAGCAGGGAAGAAATTCGCGGCCTGCTATGACATCACCCGGCAGGGCAATTTTGAGGGCGGTAATATCCCTAATTTGCTGCATACGCCTCTTGATGATCCGCGGCTGGCCGAATTAGCGCCGCAGCTCGAAAAGCTGCGGCAATTCCGGGAGGAGCGCTATCATTTGCGCCTGGATGACCAAATCCTCACCGCCTGGAATAGCCTGATGATCGCCGCTTTGGCTGAGCTGTCCCGGTCTTTGGATGCGCCGCAATATCTGGACGCCGCCCGCCGCGCCGAACGCTTTATCGCCGATAAGCTTTGCGACGGCGATACCCTCCATGTCAATTACCGCGCGGGAAAGCTGGGCGGCCCGGGCTTTCTCGATGATTATGCCGCCTATATCTATGCGCTGCTCAAGCTGTATCAAATCACCCTGGAGCAGCCATATTTGACGCGGGCGCAGCAATTGGCGGATAAAGTGCTGCGCGATTTTGCGGCTCCTGCGGGCGGCTTTTATCTTAGCGGCGGCCAAAATGAGCGTTTGGTGCTGCAGCCGCAGGAAACAGCGGACGGCGCCATCCCCAGCGGCAATTCGCTGATGGCGCATAATTTGCTCGTTCTGGCGCAACTTAGCCATGACGGGCAAGGGCAATGGCAGGAGGCGGTGCGGCGGCAGATGCTTTTCATGAGCGCCGCCGCCGCGGACAGCCCGTCCTTTCATAGCTTTTTTCTGCTTGCTTTGGCTGATTATCTTGACCCGCCGCCGCTCGTTGTCTGCGTGCTCGCGCCGGATGACAGCCGGGAGGATTTATTGCGCCGGATACCGCGCCGGGCCGCGGTTATTTTGCGGGAGTCTCCGAGCGAGCAATATCCGCTGAAGGATAATCGCAGCACGTATTATGTTTGCCGGGGGCATAGCTGTCGTCCGGCCAGCAATGATTTGGAGGAGGCTTTATCATGAAATCACTTTGGCTGGATAGCTTGCAATTGCCCGCTTTTCCACCTCTTGAGCATGATCTTGATACCGAGGTGGTAATTATCGGCGGTGGGCTGGCCGGTATCTTGACGGCGTATATGCTGCAGCAGCAGGGCATTGACTATGCGCTGGTGGAAGCGGATAAGATTTGTCGGGGCATCAGCGGCAATACCACAGCCAAGATCACCAGCCAGCATAGTCTGATCTACGACCGCTTATTGCATGAGCAGGGCAGTGAGCGGGCGTTAATGTATTATCGGGCCAATGAGCAGGCCTTGGCCAAATACCGTGAGCTGGCAGCCTCTTATGATTGTGATTTTGAGAGCAAAAGCGCCTTTGTTTATACTTTGGATCAGCCGCAAAAAATTGAAAGAGAGGCCGCGGCGCTGACAACCCTGGGTTGCCCCTTCAAAATGCATGAGCAACTGCCGTTGCCTTTTGCCGTGGCCGCCGCTCTTGAGTTTACCGATCAGGCTCAGTTCAACCCGGTAAAACTTGTCGCGGCTATAGCCGCTGATTTGCGTATTTATGAGCAAAGCATGGTGCGGGAAATCAGCCCGCATCAAGTGATTGCGGGCGAGCATAAAATCAAGACGCGGCAAATCATTGTTACCACCCATTTTCCGTTTATCAATAAGCATGGCGCTTATTTTCTCAAGATGTATCAGCACCGTTCTTATGTGATCGCCCTGGAAAACGCGCCCGCGGTAGGCGCCATGTATGTGGATGAGGCGGAAAAGGGCATGTCTTTTCGCGATTACGGCGATTTGCTTTTGCTCGGCGGCGGCGATCACCGTACCGGCAAAGAGGGCGGCAACTGGTGCGAGCTGCGCGATTTTGCGGCGCGGTTTTATCCCAAAGCGTGGGAGCGCTATGCCTGGGCGGCTCAGGATTGCATGAGCCTTGACCAAGTGCCGTATATCGGCCGTTACGGCAGCTCCACCCCTGATTTATATGTGGCCACGGGGTTTAATAAATGGGGCATGACTTCCTCTATGGTCGCGGCGCAGATCTTAAGCGACCTGGTCGCGGGGAGGCAGCCGCAGTTTGCGGAGGTCTTCGACCCGCAACGCAGCATGCTCAAACCGCGCTTGCTGGTCAACGGCTTTACGGCGCTGATCAATCTGCTCACCATTTCTAATAAGCGCTGCCCGCATCTTGGCTGCGCCCTCTCCTGGAACGATGTGGAGCAAAGCTGGGATTGCCCCTGCCACGGCTCCCGCTTTACCAAAGAGGGCGAGCTGCTCGATAACCCCGCCACCGGCCCGGCTAAAGTTGAATAATTTACGGCCGGGCGGTTCATGATAAGGCTAAACATGAAAGGAGCCGGAAGATGGAAAAAGCGGACCATGGCGGCAATCAGCATTTAGGGCATCAGATTGAGCGCACCACTTATGATAAAATTATGCGGGCCTGGGAAAACTCGATGGAGTTAACCCGCGATTTTGAGGTCTATGCCAAGCAAATCAGCGATAATGAAAAGGCGGCGCGGATGTTCCGCGCATTTGCCGAGGACGAGGGGCATCATGCGTCACGGTTACGCGAGATGCTGCATCAATACCAGGATGGCGGTAATATGGACGGCCGTCAATAAAAAACCGCTTTAGG
>JAAYYR010000238.1 GCA_012515255.1 Clostridia bacterium
AGGCGCTAAAAGGAGGCTGGAATAATGGATAAAATTGTCCTGGCGGATATTCGCGTGATGGGTACCCATGGCGTTAATCCGTTGGAGAAGATTTTAAAGCAGCCGTTTATAATCAGCGTAGCCATTTATCTGGATCTGCAAGCGGCGGCCTTAAGCGATGATCTTGAGGATACTGTCGATTATGGCGCGCTGTATCATCAGATCAAAGACCATGCGGAGAACAGCCGCTACAATCTGCTTGAGGCTTTAGCCGGCAGCATCGCGGATTTGCTCCTTGAGGATTCACGAGTGCGAAAGGTTGAGATTAAGGTGGAAAAAACACAGACGAGGGCGGGTAGCAGCGTTTTCCCCGCCGCAGTGGTCCTGGAAAGGAAGCGACCCGCCGGCAGAAAAAAATCAGCCCAGGCGGAAGGCAGCCCGGCTTCATGAACAGCCGGGTTTGGCTGTCTTTGGGCAGCAATAAGGGCGACCGCGCCGCATACCTTAATTTTGCTGTGGCGCGGCTGCGGGAGCAGCCGGATATCAGCGTCGTCCAAGTCTCCTCCCTCTATCTTACCGAGCCTTGGGGGGTAAGCGGGCAGGAAGATTATTATAATGCGGCGTTGGAAATCAGCACCGGGCTTCAGCCGCTGCAGCTATTGCGTATCACCCAGTCGATCGAGGCCGCTGCGGGGCGCTGCCGCACAGCGCGCTGGGAGCCGCGGGAGCTGGACATAGATATACTGGTCTTTGGCGATTTGCAACTGTGCAGCGCAGATTTGATTATCCCCCATCCTTATTTGGGCCAAAGGGCTTTTGTATTATTGCCTTTGCGGGAAATCGCCGGCGATCTGAATATACCGGGGCAGGGGCGGCTCGACGGATTGCTGGCGGCCCTGCCGGAGCGGCAAAGCGTGGAAAAAATCGCCGATATGGCTTCCTGGCTGGGAAAGGCAAACAATGAAAATCATTAGCGATATTGAAGAAATGATTGAACTGGCGCGTCAATGGCGCGCCGCGGGTGAAAGCGTCGGCCTGGTGCCGACCATGGGCTATTTGCATGCCGGACATCTTTCGCTGATCAGGCAGGCGCGAGCCGATACCGGGCATGTGGTGGTAAGCATTTTTGTCAATCCCACTCAGTTTGGCCCCAATGAGGATTTTTTGCGTTACCCGCGTGATCTGGATGAAGACAAAGCATTATGCGAGCAGGCCGGCGTGGATGTGGTTTTCACGCCGCGGGCGGCGGAGATGTATCCGGAAAACTATGATATTTATGTGGAGGCCGCGGATTTATCGCGGCGGCTCTGCGGCAGGAGCCGGCCCGGGCATTTCCGCGGCGTCTGCACAGTCGTATTAAAGCTATGGCATATCGTACAGCCGCATCACGCTTATTTCGGCCAAAAAGACGCTCAGCAGTTCCTAATTCTTGAGCGCATGGCCCGGGATTTGAATATTGCCGGCCTTGTCTTGCATCAGATGCCGATTATCCGCGAAGCGGACGGCCTGGCCTTGAGCTCGCGTAATGTTTATTTAAGCGCTGAGGAGCGGCGGCAGGCGCCGGTTCTGCGCCGGGCGCTGCTGGCCGCGGAACGCTTGTACGCGGCAGGCGAACGGCAGGCGGCGGCTTTGCTGGATGCAATGCGGCAAGAGCTGGCGCAGGCGGATTTGGCAATGGTAGATTATCTGGAAATTGTGGATACGGTGTATCTAAAGCCTGTGGCTGAGATTAAAGGCCAGGCTTTGGTGGCCCTGGCTGTTTATTTTGGCCGGACGCGTTTGATCGACAATATTTTATTGGGAGAGAAATAATCATGGCTCAAGGGGTGCGGGGCAGAAAAATTTTCTTTATTATTAACCCCAAGGCCGGCGGCGGCCATGCCCGCGATTGGTGGCAAGATATCAGGCCGGAGCTGGACGCCGCGGCTTATGATTATTTTTGGCAATTCACCGAGAACGGTCGTGAGGAGCAGCAGATAAGAGAAGCGATCATCAGCGGCGGCGCGCAGGCAATCGTCGCGGTGGGCGGCGACGGCAGCCTTTATCACGCGATCAACGGCATGGTGGAAAATGACGCCTTGCTGCGGGAAGATATGCTTTTTGTCGTGGCGCCTATCGGTTCTTCCTGTGATTTCGGCAGATTCTTTTATGACGGCCGGCAGAAAAAAGCCGATTTTCTGCGGCTTTTGGCTGAGGGCGAAATAAGACGCATCGATCTGGGGCGCTGTTTTTTCCCTGGCAATGCCCAGCTCCCGCCGCGGGTTAAATATTTTATTAACAGCTTTGATGCCGGGGCCGGCGCCGACGCCTGCGTTGAGGTCAATGCCGGCGGCGGCCGGCTAAAGAAATTTTGGCGCGGCGGCCGCCTGGCCTTTTTACTGGCTTCGCTAAAGGTATTGATGACTTTTACATATACGGAGGCGCGTATTGAGCTGCCGGAGCGGATCATCAAGGGCGAATATATCATTATCGGTATCGGTAACGGCAAATTTGCCGGCGGCGGCATGATGCTTTTCCCCCGGGCGGCATTGGACGACGGCCTGCTTGATCTTTTATTGGTGCCGCGCAAGGGCCGGCTGGAAATACTCCGGGTATTTTCCCGGGTATACCGCGGCACGATTTTGGGTATCCAAGGAATAGTCTATCATCAGGTCAAAGAGGCGAAAATCAGCGCCGCGCGGCCGCTATTTGTGGAGATGGACGGCGAGGTGCCGGGGCAAACAGATGTGGAATTGCGCGTGTTGCCCGCTTTTTTGCCCATACTCGGTTTTGCGCCTGCGGACTCTTGACTATAGTTTAGCAAAAAGCTATACTATTGCCAGCATGAATTGGTTCTTGATATAGATTGATGGGAGGGCGCGCTTATGAATATTTCTACCAGAGGTCGCTATGGCTTGCGGGCGGTTTTAGACCTGGCCGTGAATTATAGCGAAAGACCGGTCACCTTGTCCGCTATTGCCGCGAGACAGCAGTTGTCCGAAGGGTATCTGGAGCAATTAATGGTGCCGATGAAAAAAGCCGGCATCATCGCGAGCACCAGAGGCGCCCAGGGCGGCTATTACCTGGCGCGCGAACCCCAGGATATCTTGGTCGGCGATGTGTTCCGCGCTTTGGAGGGGCCGCTGGCTCTTGTTGCCTGCATCAGCGAGGAAAAAACCGAGCGTTGCCAGCGCAAGGATATATGCGGCAGCGCTTTTATCTGGTCGGAGATCCAGACGGCGATCAGCGATGTGCTGAATAAATATACGGTAGCCGATTTGATCGACAGGGAATATCAACTAGACGCTTGCAAGGAGCTCAAAAAATAATGAAGGTATACCTTGATCACGCCGCGACCACGCCGGTTTTTCCCCAAGTTGTCGAGGTCATGAATCAGGTAATGCTGGAGCATTTTGGCAATCCCTCCAGCATGCACCAGTTCGGCCAGGACGCCAAAGTTTATTTGGATACCGCACGCTCCCAGGTGGCGGATTTGCTTCAGGCAAAGCCGGAGGAAATTTATTTTACCTCCGGCGGGACGGAAGCCGATAATCTGGCCATTTTCGGCTGCGCCGTGCAAAGGGCGGAGCAGGAGAAAAAAAGGCATATCATCACCTCGGCGGTTGAGCATCATGCAGTGCTGGAGGCCTGCGAGGAATTAGCCAAGCATCAGGGCTTTGCGCTGACCGTGCTGCCGGTGGACGGCTATGGCATGGTGGCCCCGGAGTCCCTGGCCGCCGCCTTGCGCCCGGATACGGCGCTTGTAACCATCATGCATGCCAATAATGAGGTGGGTACGATCAACCCCATCCGCGAGCTGGCGGCAATCGCTCATGAGGCGGGCGCTGTTTTCCACTGCGACGCGGTGCAATCGGTAGGTAAAATTCCCTGCGATGTGCAAGAGCTGGGCGTTGATCTGCTGACTTGCTCCTCCCATAAAATCAATGGCCCCAAGGGCGTGGGCGCTTTATATAAAAAAGCGGAGATCAGCCTCTACCCGCGGCTATTTGGCGGCGGGCAAGAGAGTAAACTGCGCTCCGGCACCGAGAATCTGCCCGGCATCGCCGGCTTCGGTCAGGCGGCGGAACTGACCCGGCTCAACCGGCGGAGGCATAGCGAGGAATGGCGGCAACTGCGCGATTATTTGCTGCAGCAGGTTTTGGGCGAGATCAGCGAAAGCCGCTTGAATGGCCATCCCACGCAAAGGCTGCCGCATAATGCGCATTTGAGCTTCAATTATATCGAGGGCGAAGCATTGCTGGTTTACCTCAATATGAATGGCATCGCCTGCTCCGCCGGTTCCGCCTGCAGCTCGGGCCTGGCCGAGCCTTCGCATGTGCTAACCGCTATGGGTCTTAATCCGCAGATGTTGGCGAGCGGCATTCGTTTTACCGTGGGGCTGGGTGTGGATCTGCCGCAGATTGCATACGCCGCGGACGTGATCCGCGACAAAGTGGCTTTACTGCGTAGCATGAGCCCGTTTTATCCCGGAGAGGGAACGCAGGGCTGATTCGCCCGGTCGATTGCGGCCTGTCATTGTGACGGGCCGTTTTTATTTTGCCCGCTGTCATTGCGGCAAGACGCCAGCCGAGCGCTTATGTATGTCCCGGCCAGGCGGCGGATTAATTATTTCGTCACATTATCCATGCCATCGCTAATATATTGTAGAGTAGGGGGTGATGATATGGGTGTTAACGATGATCTTTTGACGATGATCTTCTCCGCTATGCAGGCGCAAAGGCGGTCGGTGCGCGTCTATGAGCTGATGGCGAACGCGGCGGGCGACGCCCGGGATAAGGAAATGCTGCGCACAATACGGCGGGAAGAGCGGCGGCATTATTATTTTCTCGAGGGCATCTATGAAGATTTAACGGGCGAGGGGGCTCAGCCGCAGAAAGTGGCGATCAGCCTGCCAAAGAATTTCGTTGATATGCTCAAAACCGCTATCTGCGATAAGCTGGAAGTCATCGATCA
>JAAYYR010000022.1 GCA_012515255.1 Clostridia bacterium
CAATGCGCCTGCTCGCTAAGTCCGGAATAGCCTTTAGCGTCATAAAACAGCGGTTTGCCATCTTTCATCAGCAGCATATGCACATGCATACCGTTGCCGGCTTCGTTAAATATGGGCTTGGGCATAAATGTCGCTGTTTTATGATTGGCGATAGCGGCGTTTTTGATCACGTATTTGATGATCATGGTCTGGTCGGCCATCTCCACGATATCGCCCAGCTCTACCTCAAACTCCAGTTGGCAGGTACCGCCTACCTCATGATGGTGATATTTAACATTAACGCCCCATTCCTCAAGCAGCATGCACACCTTGTTGCGGAAAGAAAAGGTAGTGTCATGCGGTGGCGCCGCATGATACCCGTCATTGGCCGGTACATGATAGCCCAGGTTTTGTCTTTCCCCATGCAGCCCACTATTCCATTCCGCCTGCATAGCGTCCAGCGTATAGGCGACTTTATGTGGTTTGCATTCATAGCTGATATGGTCGAGAAGATGGAATTCAAATTCCGGCCCGATGATCATCCTGTCGGCAAAGCCTTTTTCGCGCATAAATTGCTCGGCGCGGATCGCTACATTGCGGGGGTATTGGTCAAAAGGCCGGTTTTCTTGGGCGCCGATCACGCAGACATTGCCGATCATGGTTAGCGTCGGCGTATCGGTAAACGGCTCAAGATGCGCGCTGCCCAGCTCGGGGATAAAAACCATATCGCTTTTCTCGACGGGCGCATAGCCATAATTGGAGCCGTCGAAGCCTATGCCGTATTGCATGATTTTGTCGTCCAGCCTTGCGGCCGGTATGGTAATATGGCGCCAGCGGCCGTTAAGATCGATCATTTTGAAATCGATCATTCTGATAGAGTTTTGCTCGCAGTAAGTGATTACTTCTTTGATTGTTGTAAACATATGATCCTCCACCCTAGTGATTAAACAAGCACTACTATTTTAGCCCCTTTTTGCCCAGCTGTAAATATGTATTTGCCGATAAGACGATAAATACCTTGCCCGGGCTGCTCGTTTTTGCCCAAAGCGGGCAGCGTCCGCTCTGTTTTGTCCGGCATGCCGGCCGCAGGCGCGGCGGGCGCCAATCGTTGCGACCCCGCAGCTTATGACGGCGGCATTGCCTTTTTCAGGCATAAAGCGGCAGGGCCAGGCTGCGAGAGCACCCGGCATAACCAGCTATAGAAAGTCTTAAACAAAAATTAACAATATTTAGCGGTAGTGAATGCTGTAATTCACTTTACGAAAAATGGTACATTTGGTATAATGATTTATCGAGCGGCAGTTACTGCCAAAAATTATGCTTGCGGCGGAGCTGTAAAAAATCGGTCGCGGCGGCAGAAATCGAGGGCAGACTCTTTTTATGAATATCAAGGTCAAGAAGATTTTACTTAACCCATTGGTTGTGGCGATCATCCTTTCTGTATTATTGAATTTGATCATCGAGGCGGCCGGACGCCGCTCGCTTGTTTTATGCCTGCAGTACATAGGCGGCTCGCCGATGACATTCCTTTATAATGCTTTTTTGATCCTGATCACTTTCACGCCGGTGTATTTTGTGCGCCGCCGCTTTTTCGTTTATGTCGTGGTCAGCGTGCTTTGGCTGGCAATCGGCATTATGAATGGCATCCTGCTCGGCTTCCGCATCACGCCTTTTACGGTATCTGATTTTCTGCTGCTTGAAGATGGCCTGGCAATTCTGCCCAATTATCTCAAAACCGGAGAGCTTATTTTAGTTGTGGCCGGGGCGGTGGTTTTTATTACCGCTTTGGTTGTGCTTTTTATCTTCGCGCCGAAATACAAAGGCCGGATTGATTATAAAAAAAGCCTGGCCGGGCTGCTGTTAACCGTGGCTTTGGTCTTTGCCATGGCGCCGTTGGCGCTGCGCGTGGGCTGGGTTTCCGACAGCTTTGCCAATCTCAACTACGCCTACCGCGATTATGGGGTGCCGTATTGCTTTATCAACACCTGGGTGAATAAAGGGATTGATGAGCCCAAACAATACTCGCGGGAGAAAATCCTTGGCATTTTCGCCGAAGATGAATTAAGCGACAGGGACTGCGGCGCCGCCACGGCGGAGCCGACCCCGCAGGGCGGGCCGAATATCATCTTCCTCCAGTTGGAATCATTTTTTGACCCGCAGCTGATGCTGGATTATCAGTATTCCACTGATCCCGCGCCTAATTTCCGCAAGCTGAAGGAAAATTATTCCTCCGGCTTCCTCACCGTGCCGATCGTCGGCGCCGGCACCGCCAATACCGAGTTTGAGGTGATGACCGGCATGAGCGTACGCTTTTTCGGCCCCGGCGAATATCCTTATAAATCGGTGCTGAAAAAAAAGACGGTTGAGAGCGTGTGCTATGATCTGAAAAGATTGGGTTATGCTACCCATGCCATCCACAATCACCGCGGCTCCTTCTATGGCCGCAACGCTGTTTTTGCCAACTTGGGCTATGATACGTTTACCTCAGTGGAATATATGAACAATATCCTCAAGACGCCTAACCGCTTTGAAAAAGACGGCGTTTTGACCGATGAGATTTTTTCCGCTCTGACCGCTACGGAAGAGCAGGATTTGATTTATACCATTTCCGTACAGGGGCATGGCGAATTCCCCACGGAAAAAGTCTATGACGAGCCGGCCGTAACGGTGGCGGGGATCGACAATGAAGCGGAATACAATAAATTCGAGTATTATCTGCAGCAAGTCTATGAGATGGATCAATTCGTCGGCGAGCTGGTGCGGCGCTTGCAGAGCTTTAAAGAAGATACGCTGCTGGTGCTGTACGGCGATCATCTGCCTTATCTCAATATTCAGCCTGAGGAACTGGCCAACGGCGATATTTACCAGACCGAATATGTGATCTGGAGCAATTTTGACCTGGCAAAGGAAGACCAGGACCTGTGCTCTTATCAATTGAGCGCGGAAGTACTGCGCCAGGCCGGCATCAGCGAAGGCGTGCTGACTAAGTATCACCAAAATCACATGGCTGACGCGGATTATTGGGCTAATCTTGGGGCGCTGCAGTATGATATGCTTTATGGCAAACAATACATCTATGATGGCAGCAATCCTTTTCCACCGACAGAATTGCGGATGGGCGTGCGCAAGATCAAAATCGAGCGGGTTTTGCGCGCCAATAAAAAATACTATGTGATCGGTGAGAATTTCACCCCCTATAGCCGCATTTACTTGAACGGCAAGGTGGAAAACACGATTTTTGTCAGCCCCACGACTTTGGAGCTGAAAGATCGCAATATCAAGATCGAGGATATTACCAAGGTTCAGGTATGTCAAATCGAAAAGAAGAACAAGAGCGTCCTCAGCGTTACCGAATAAGGCTGTGAGCGCTGTTCCCGGAGGCTGAAAATGGCGGATGTATATCTTATCTCTGGCTTTTTGGGCGCGGGCAAGACGACATTAATTCAAAAATTACTGAGCGAGACTTTGGCTGGCCGCCGCGTGGCGCTGATCGAAAATGATTTTGGCGAGATCAGCGTGGACGCGGCTTTGCTTAAAACCGGCGGCGTCGAGGTGCGCGAGATTAATTCCGGCTGTATTTGCTGCAGCTTGTACGGCGATTTCGTCCGCGCCATTGGCGAGCTGATCAGCCGCTGGCAGCCGGAAGTGATCTTAATCGAGCCGTCCGGCGTGGCTAAGCTCTCCGATGTGGCCAAAGCCTGCGCCGACCCGGCGCTCACGCAGCAGATGCGGCTGCGCGCTAAAATCGTCGTGGCTGATGTGCGGCGCTGTCGCGTTTATCTGCATAATTTCGGTGAATTTTACGCCGACCAGATCGACCACGCCGATACGATCGTCCTTTCCCGCTGCGGGGAATACGCGGAACAAGCGGAGGCAGTGAAGCTGCTGGCCGCGCGCAATAGTGCGGCGCGCATTTTCAGCCGCCCCTGGGACGAGCTTTCCGCCGCGGAAATCCTCGACGGCAGCGCCCCGGCCGCGGAGCAGGCAGAGGCGGCGCCTGAGAAGCCCGCTTCCGTAGGTCCGGCCCATAGCCCCGGCCACGAAGCGCATAGCCATGAGCATGGCCACAGCCACGCGCATAGCCACGCGCACAGCCATGCGGCTGCGGATGTTTTCACAAGCCTGACCCTGCGTACCGACCGCGTATTCTCGGAGCAGGAACTGCGCGACGGCTTTGAGCGCCTGGACGGATTGAGTGGCGCTGTGCTGCGCGCCAAGG
>JAAYYR010000239.1 GCA_012515255.1 Clostridia bacterium
AGGCGGCTTTGGGTAAAGCGGAAAGCCCGGACAGCACGGTAATTTTTTTCTCGCGCATGCCGGCAAGAATAGACCGATACTCATCCTGCTTCCGCCATGATTTTAATAGTTCCCGCATAAAACCCTCCCCGGTTTTTAGGTCAATATCGCTTAGGCCACGCTAAAGTGGCGCGATCCCTGATCGCACCCCTCCTGCGCGGAGTATCCGCCCAATATTTATGCTTGTCGTCGATTGTTTATCGCCGCGCCCTTATTTATCGCCGCCATCCGTGATGCCGCGCCCATTAAATTGATTCATAGCCGAACCGATACCCTGCTCATACCAGAGCAAAGCGGCCTTGGCGGCGATAGAGAAAATCGGCGCAAAAAACAGCGCCTCATCCTCGGTAAAGCAACTGGTTACATAATCGGCCGCGTCAAAAAGCGCGGCGCCAAGACCGATTTTCAGCCGGTTAAATGCTGTGGTGCCGGTTTGCTCGATAATCGACTTAATGCCATTATGTCCGCCATCGCTGCCGCCGCGCCGAAAACGGATACTGCCCGGCGCCAAATCCATATCGTCATGGATCACCAGGATATCGCTGTAGTCAACCTTGTAGTAATTGCAAAGCCGCACAAGAGGAAAGCCACTCAAATTCATATATAATTGCGGCTTGGCCAGCAGCAAACGCTCACCGCGATAATTTGCCGTGGCGATCATATTATCCTCGACGCGTTTATCGCAAGCCACGCCCAAATCGGCGGCCAGCTTGTCAATAGTTAAAAAACCGCAATTATGCCGGGTGGCGGCGTAGCGCAACCCGGGATTTCCTAAACCAAAAATTATTTTCATATTTTTATTTTAGCATAAATTCTCCGGCTAAAAAAGCATATCTCAGGGATTTTAGCCATATATTTTTGCAAAAGCCTAAAGGGATGTGAAAAGAATGGCTGAAAAAACGATCAAGGACATAGGCAGCCGCAAAATTATTGGTATGCCGGTCTATAGTTGCAAAGAAGGTTTGAATCTGGGCAATATCAAGCAGTTGCTCATCGATAGTAAAACCTATCTGGTGCAAGGATTCCTATTGGAACGTAAAGTTCTGTCCAAATACGAACGCATCCTGCCATTTACCGCTGTGCATCAATTCGGTGAGGACGGCGTTACGGTGGAGACCGCCTCATTACTGGAAAGGCGCGGGCAGAATAGCCGCTACGTGCGGGCGCTGCATCATCCGCTGGCGATCATCGGCAGCCGTGTCTTCACTACTGCCGGGCGTACCCTGGGCAAAATCGAGGAATTCCTTTTTAGCAGCGAAGATGGAAGGATTACTGGCCTTGAAATCGCCCCCGACGGCTTTTTCAAGGAGCGCTCCCTGGTACGCGGCGAACATTTGATCGCCATCTCCGGTCATACCGCGATGCTGAAGGACGAAGCGATTTTAGACGCGATATCGCTTGACAATCCTCTCCTTAGTAATATCGGCAATATGGCGGACAATATGCGTGAGAAGGCCGGAGAATTTATCAGCAATACGGCTGATTTTACCAAACGCATTTCCACCAATATCAATGAGCGGATCGAGAAGATCAAAAAACGCGAGGAAGATTTCCTTAATGATTATGATGATGACTATGGCGCGGATCAGCAGGAAGCGGCTAATGACGCCTATCTTGATTGCACGCCTGTCGATACCGAGCCCTCTGCAACCGAGCTAGTGCGGATGGCGGCCGCCGATAATGAGCCGGCAGGCGATGGAATCGTGGCGGCGAAAAAAAGCATCGGCGCTGACGACACCGATGCCGAGCCAAACGATACTATATCGCCATAACGGCTGCTATTCGTCAAAAAGCCTGCTCACCGAGAGATTTTCATGGATGCGGATGATGGCTTCTCCCAGCAACGCCGCCACGGAAAGCACGCGGATTTTGCTGCAATAGCCCTGCCGCTGATAATGAATGGGGATGGTATCGGTTACCAGCACCTCTTTGATCACGGAATTCTCCAGCCGATCCATGGCGGGCGGCGAAAAAACAGCATGGGTGCAGCAGGCGTAGATGTCTTTAGCTCCCAAATCCCGCAGCGCCTTAGCGCCCTTGGTGATCGTCCCCGCGGTATCTATCATATCATCAACAATAATGACGTTTTTACCCTCGATCGAGCCGATTATGTTCATGATTTCGGCATTATTGGCCTCTTTGCGGCGTTTATCGATGATGGCCAGGTCCACGCCCAGCCGATTGGCTAAATTGCGGGCGCGCACCACGCCGCCCACATCAGGCGAGACGACGACCAGATTCCTATTATCAAGACCGCGATAATATTCCGCGAGCAGCGGCACGCCG
>JAAYYR010000240.1 GCA_012515255.1 Clostridia bacterium
GGCAAATTGGCAGAGCTTTTTTTGACGGCATAACCGGCACGGCCACCGAAAAAATCAGCGCCGCCATTGAAATGTTCTCCGAGCCGAAATTAGGCACAAATGATGCGCCTATTGAGGTTAAAGAGCTGAAAAGAACAGAAACGGAATATGATTTTAATATAACGCGCTGCGACTACGCCAAGCTGTATCAGGATTTGGGCGTCCCTGAGCTGGGAGCTCTCCTTGTATGCGGCGTTGATCATCCAATGACCGAAGGGTATAATGCCGGGGTGCAGCTGGACCGGGCACAGACAATTATGCTGGGGGCTGATTATTGTCCTTTTCGCTATAAAGTAAATCCCAAGGACTAAGGCGGATATTGGCAAAATCACTACATGTTTTTGATCTGCATTGAAATATATGGGCCAAGAGCCATCCGGCAGCTACCGGATGGCTCCGTCTTTTGCTGAAAGCGGCGCCACGCACAATAAGGCGGCGCGATGCAAGCGCAATGAGCATGGCCAAAAAAAGCAGCAGCAGGAGCGCCGGTTTTCGTGGCCGGCAATCCCGCTACTGCTTGTGCTAATCATGTATGCCCTGGCATCAGGCGTTTAAGCTGTTATGCCCTTTAGCCAAAATAGTATTCCGCAATATCCAATTCCTGCAATTTCTTCAAAGAAGGAGCGCCGGTTTGAGGATCCCAGTCGCGGAATTTATAATACTCCGGCAATTGGATGGAAAGATCAGGCAGGCTATCTGGCGAGCCGCCGGTGCCGCGCTTCCAGGAAGCAAGGCGAGGCGGCAAATTATCGTCGGCGGCGGTAATACCGCAACGCAGGTTGAACAGCCGCTTCAAGTTATACAGCCGCTCTCCGGCCAGCAAAAATTCGTCTACCGTATAGTCCCAGCCGGTGATGTATTGCAGCCACTCAGCGCAAACCCGGGGATAAATGCCGCGGGAGATCGCGAATTTGCACAGCTTGAGCGAGTCGCACATGGTCATGATATGCTGCATCTTGGCGACCATTTCGCCCTTGCCTTCTTGCACGAAACGATCGAGCGGCGCGTCATAGCCGATTTCCGGCATAGCTGCTTCTTTCTCCATGATATGGCTCAGGGCCTGCAGATGGCAAGCACCGCGGTTGGACGTGGCATAGCCGACGCCGATGGAAACGAAACCGCGCGGATCATGGCAGGCCGGTTCCAGCCCTTTGACATGTACGGCAAATTCCTCGCTGCCCTGGCCGATGATTTCCGCCGCGCGTTTGACGCCGGCATAAAGCACCTCGCCGCCAAAGCCGCGTTTTTGACCGATTTGATGAATCATCTCGATCATGGCCTCGGCGTCGCCCCATTTAAGATCAACGCCAAGGTCTTCTTTGGTCACCAGACCCTTTTCATAGCATTCCATGGCAAAGCCGATAGCGGTACCCGTGGTCATGGTATCGATACCGTAGCGGTTGCACAGCTCATTGGCCCAATGGATGGCCTCCATATCATCGATCATCAAGTTGGAGCCAAGCAGACCCAGGGTTTCGTACTCAGGGCCCGCGCCGACGATAGAGGCGTATTTACCCTCTTTGACCTGGCTGGTTCTGCCGCAGCCAATAATGCAGCTGGCGCATCTGTATTGCTTGATCAGATATTTTTCAGTCTCCACCTGACCGCTGATTTTTTCCGCGCCGGCAAAATTGCCCAGGCTCCAGTTTTTGATCGGGATATTGCCAACTTTTTCGCCGCCGATCATGCCGCCGCCGGTGCCGAATTTACTCAAGCCGGCAGCCTTTTCGATCACGGTCTTCGTGACTTCCCGTACCGAGGCCATCAATTTTTCTCTATCATGTACCTCTGGTTTTTTCTTGCCATAGACAGCTATGGCTTTAACATTTTTGCTGGCCATTACCGTGCCGCAGCCGGCGCGGCCGGCGGAACGGGACTCAGAGCCGTCGCAAAAGACGCCGCAATAGAGCACGCCTTTTTCAGCGGCAGGCCCCACTGTGGAAACAACGGCTTTTTCATGCGTCTCGGCAACGACCGCCGCGTCGCATTCAATGGTATCCTTGCCCCATAAATGCGCTGCGTCGCGAATTTCGACGCCGGTATCGGTTACCCAAAGATAGCAGGGTTTATCAGCGCAGCCCTCAAGAATGATCGCGTCATAGCCCGTGCGCTTCATCATAGCACCCCAAGTGCCGCCGCAGTCAGATTCGGCAAGTATGCCGGTCTGCGGCGATTTGCAGCTGACCTCATGCTTGCCGGCCTCAATAGCGCCGGTATTGGTAAAGGGGCCGATGGCAAAAATAACCTTGTTGTCCGGGCCGAGTGGATCGCAATCCGCCGGCACTTCATCCATTAAAATCTTAATGCCAAAACCGCTGCCGCCGATATACTTGCGGCACATCTCGTCTGATATCGCTTCCTCTGTGATTTTTCGATTAGTCAGATCGACGCGCAAGAACTTATTGTTGTATCCGCCTGTCATGTTCTCTCCTTCTTTCTAAATATATTTTAAAAAGTTGGCGATCCGACTTCTCAAATACGGAAAGCGTAACCGTTTCCGGCGACACTCAGTGGACGTTTCCCCTGCGGCAACCTGGGCTGCCGTTTAGGTAGACGACTCGTAGGATCAATATTTCAGCCAAGCCATGCGGCTTGGTTATGAAATCAATACTGCCGGCCTAACCCCCTTCGACAAAAGGCACCACTTCGATGACATCAAGTGCAGAGATATCATCGCCAATGTGGAGGATCCGGTTACCGGCCAAATAGAGATAATAATCTATCTCATAGCCATTGGGGCCGAAATCATAACCCTGATCCGAGGCCGCCACTTGCTTTAGCAGCTCGCCCAATGTCATTCCGGGCTGAGCCGCGAATTGCAGGCAGTGATCTTGCCTCTTTCCGTCTTTTGTGTAATGATGAAACTTAATCAACATAGATTTGCCTTATGTTTACGTTTATGGCATCGCATAAAGGTCATAGAACTCAGACCATATTTTCCTGATACGGCCAATAGTAATTATAGTCGTAATAGTAAACAATGTCAAGGAAAGCACTGCGTAAACCCGCGATATCAGGCTTTATTTACCTTCCTGTTTTTGCTATAATTTTAAATATCGGGCTATACGGCAAATAATTAAGCGGCGGTGGCAAAAA
>JAAYYR010000241.1 GCA_012515255.1 Clostridia bacterium
ATCTCTTGTTCTTTGGCGCTATCAAATAGATCCATCTCATCCCCCGGGGCAATTGGCAAGTCCCGTACAAATACCGAAGCCATGAGCAGTCCCATTGTCGCAGGCACAAAGATCATGCTGCCAAGCTTGCCTTCCCGCAACGCGGCGGCTCGCCGCTGAACACGACTTGCACGCCCTGCTCTATGCCCTGTCCGCGCAGACTTTTATTCCGCCCCTAAGTCAGCCAATAAATAGCGCACGATGACCGAAGCCATGAGCAGGCCCATTGCGGCGGGTACAAAGATCATGCTGCCGAGCTTGCCCTCCCGCAACTCTCGCGGCGGCTCGCTGCTGAACACGACTTGCACGCCCTGCTCTATGCCCTGCTCGCGCAGGCTTTTACGCAATCGCCGCGCCAAAGGGCAGCCATAGGTCTGCGCTATATCTGCGACGGCCAGAGCCGTAGGGTCAAGCCGCCTTCCGGCGCCCATGGCCGAGATCAGCGGTATGGGCCGCGTATGGGCATATCTGATCAGCGCAATTTTCGCCGGCAAATCGTCAATCGCGTCTGCTATATAATCCGTGCCGCTGAATAGGGAGGCATAATCATCCCCGGGCGTAAGCATTATCCGTCGCGCCTCCACCCGACAGGCAGGGTTGATGTCGGCGATGCGCTCAGCCATTATCTCTGCCTTGGGGCGCCCCAAAGTGCTGTGTAAAGCGCAAAGTTGGCGGTTAATATTCGACGGCGCAATTGTATCCGCGTCGATCAGCAGCAGCGTCCCGATACCCGACCGCGCCAGCACCTCAGCGATGTATGAGCCAACCCCGCCTAGGCCGCAGACAGCAATGCTGGCCGCCGCCAAACGCGCCAGACCGTCCTTGCCGATCAGCGCCAGTCCGCGGTCAAAGATTTGTGCGGTGCTATATGCCGTCACGGTTATCCTCCGCCCGAAATTGCATCAGCAATTGCTGGAAATAATCTGGCAGCGGGCTGTCAAATTCCAGATATTCGCCGCTTATCGGATGCTTGAAGCCGAGCACCTTAGCATGCAAAGCCTGTCCCGCGAGCGGCAGTTTCTGCTTCCTGCGGCCATAGCTGGCATCGCCCAGCACCGGATGCCCCAGATGCGCCAAATGCACGCGGATCTGATGAGTGCGCCCGGTCTCCAGTCTTAGCTCAAGATAAGTTTTACGCGCCGCGGCAAAGCGTTCCAGTACCCGATAATGCGTGACCGCGTTTTTGCCGCGATAAGGGTCGATGGCGATTTTTTTGCGATCTCTTTTATGGCGGCTAAGCGGCGCGTCAACGCTGCCGCGGTCTTCGGCGATAATGTCCTCGACCAAAGCATGATAAATTCGCATGATCCGATGCCCCTGCCATTGGCTGGTCAGGCCCAGATGCGCAGCGTCGTTTTTCGCCGCGACCAACAGGCCGGAGGTGTCTTTGTCCAGGCGGTGGACGATACCGGGGCGGATCACGCCGTTGATCCCTGAGAGGTCGCCGCAATGGTGCAGCAGGGCATTGACTAAAGTCCCCTCGCGATGCCCCACCGCCGGATGCACCACCATGCCCTGCGGCTTATTGACGACGATGATATCGCTGTCTTCATAGCAAATATTAAGCGCCAGATTTTCCGCTTCCGCACGCATCGGCTTGGTCTCGCGCTCCTCCCAAGCGATAAATTCACCGCCTGCCAGTTTATAGCCTGATTTAACCTTTTGGCCATCTACCACAATTAAGCCATCGCGAATTAGACTTTGAATATGGGAACGCGAATATTCAGGATAAAGGCCGCTTAAATATATGTCAAGCCTTTGTCCTTGACACTGATGGTCGACATAAATACGCTTTATTTCCGCCATTATTTTTCGATCTCTTTCTTTTTATCCAGTAAATGCCCTGGTTTACCAAAAAGCAGCATCAGGCAAATCAATACCGCGGAGACGCTTAGGCAGCTATCCGCAAGATTAAATACAGGGAACCAGCCCAAATTGACAAAATCGACCACCGCGCCCTGGTACAGTCGGTCGATAAAATTACCGATGGCGCCGCCGCAAAACAGGGCCAGCAAAAAGCGGAACAGCTTCATCTCTTGGGGTATTTTACGCAGGCCGCCAAAAATCAGCGCCAGAACCAAAACAGTAATGATAAGAAAAACAATTCTTTGCCCCTGAAAAAGAGAAAAGCTGGCGCCATCGTTCAGCACATAAGTAAAATCAAGAAAGCCGGGAATTACCGTCATGCCTTGCCCTAAAGCCAAATGGCTGGTGATAAGATATTTGCTTAGTTGATCCAAAGCGATTACGGCAAGCATAGTGAACCAGAACATAGCCGCTCCTTGCAATTAATAGTTTTTGATATGACGCACATCCTCAATATACTCAAGCAGTTGGGCGATAAAATCACCGATATAAGGCAAATCAAGGACTTCCAGGCTTTTCAAAATATAAAAAAGAATAAAGGCCAGGATCGTAATGCCAATGGCGATACCCAAACCCCTTGACATCCCTTTAACTAGGTCAAAAAACAAATTCCGCCAAAAACGGTTGCGCATATATAGATAATCAATGGTGCGCTCATAGGATTTGGCCAGGCTTTTTAAAGCCCGGATATCCCGCTTGGTCAGCACATAATCATGATCCTGCTCCTGATGCGGAACAACGGCGTGCTCAGTTGCCATGCCCTCGCCAAGGACAGCGGCCAATTCAGGCTCATCTGCCGGTATCGCTTTACCGCGGCGGCGGATCAATACTTGGCCTTTCATCGGTCTACCTCCAAATCAAGGTAATATCATTATTATAACTGATTAGCGCCAAGATATAAATACCCGGTTAAAAACTTCCCGGGCCGCTGAACAGATCATGGCCCGGGATGCTTGTCTTAGTGGCAGATATTTGCCTATTTGACATTGCCCGTCACAAGGGCCAGCAAAGCCATGCGCAACGGCAATCCGTTGCCCGCCTGGCGGAAATACGCCGCACCCGGGTAATCGTCTACCTCTATCGCAATCTCGTTGACGCGCGGCAGCGGATGAAGGATAATCGCCCCCGGCCGGAACATCGGCACATGGCGGCCGGAGAGAATGAAAACATCTTTGTTACGCTCATATTCGTCTATCAAGGAAAATCGCTCCCGCTGCACCCGGGTCATATAAATAACATCCGCGTTCTGACAGGCATAGTCCAGGTCATAGCATTCCTCAACCTCTATATCCAAATTATTTTTGATTGTGGCTACATGCTCATCAGGCATTTGCAGTTCCTGCGGCGAGGCGAGGATAATCTTTTTGATCTCGTATTTGGCCAGAGCGTCTATAAATGAATGCGGCGCGCGGCCGTATTTGAGATCGCCGCAGATAGCATAAGTTAGCCCGTCTACCGCACCCTTTTCCTTGATAATAGTATAAATATCAAGCAGTGCCTGCGTCGGATGCTCACCTGAGCCGTCGCCGCTATTGATATAAGGCACGGTGGCCGCGCGGTCTATTTCCAGCCTGGCGCCTTGGATCGGGCTACGGCAGACGATCACATCGCTATAATAATTGATAACGCGGATCATATCATGCAGCGTCTCGCCTTTGGCGGTAGAGGAGGTCGGCATAGCCGGCGTTTCCGTAACCGTAATCACTTTGCCGCCCAG
>JAAYYR010000242.1 GCA_012515255.1 Clostridia bacterium
AGGAGCTGCATATTCTGGCTAATAAAAATTTCTCCGCCGAACAGCCCGAAGTCGCCGCGATGCTGCAAAAATTCCAAATGACCGACACTCAGATCGGCAGCTTGGAAGGCCTGATCAATGACGGTATGGATCCAGCGGACGCTGCGGCGCAATGGATTGCGGATAACCGCGGTATTGTAGATGGCTGGTTGCAATAAAATGATGTATGAGCTGTCAAAGCGCAATATCTTCCGCTGCGCCATATAGAGCGCCGCGCAGGATAATATTTACCCACATGTTTTGGCGGCAATAAGCAAGGCCCGCTTCCGTATAGGGAAGCGGACCTTGTTTTACGCAAGAGGCCATAACAGCGTTTACGCGATTTGCGCGCCCAGGCCGGCGACGACGCTATGCGTCTGGTCATATGGGCTATGAGCAGACTGCGGCCCTGGCGGTTAAAGTTTTGTTTCAGTCGCCCCGGTCGGGTCCTCAAGATCAGCCTCGCTGATCAGGGCATAGCCATGTTCCCGAAGCAGGCGGGCGGTCAGACCCAGGCCGGGGATGGTCTGATGGCTAAAACTGCCGTCATAAATGTAGTTGACGCCGCAGGAGGGGCTGCCATCTTTAAGGATTAAGAGCTCGGGTTGGTATTCCTCGCAAAGCCTGAGCGACCGCTGCGCCCCCAGAGCAAATGCTTGGCTGACGTTTTCGCCGTCTCGGTTCCAGGCGGCGCCATTTTCATCTAACTCCACCGGCGGGCGCGGCACGCCCAGCCCGCCTAGCAATTCCGGGCAGAAAGCGATATAGTCGCGTCCCTCAAGAAAGCGGCGCACCGCCGGGCTATCATTGCTCGCCCCGCTGTATTTGCATTTTTCGCCGACAAGGCAGGCGCTGACCAGGATCATGGTCTCTCCTCCTGGCGTCCATCCCAATCGCCGCCAAACAGGCGGTCTAATGCGGCAGTGGCCCGATCCTTGCCGCGTGGCGCCAAATCTTCGAGCGCCGCGATTATGGCTTGCATCTGCTGCCTTTTGCCCAGGCAATTATGCGGGCAATTGCTTGCGCTGACCGGCAGTTCGGCTTTACGGGCGAAATAGCTGATCTGCTGCTCCGGCACATAAATAAAGGGCCGGATCACCGTGATATCGCTGCGGTCGAGATACGTTACTGGCTTAAAGCTGCCGATACGTCCTTCGAAAAAAAGATTAAGCAGCAGCGTTGCCACCGCGTCATCCTGATGATGCGCCAGGGCGACTTTCTTGTAGCCATGCTCGCGGGCCAAAGCGTTTAATGCGCCGCGCCGCATCTTGGCGCAAAGGGAGCAGGGGTTTGTTTCTTCCCTTAGCTCAAAAATCAGTTCGCCGATTTGCGTCTTTTGCCAAAAGAAAGGGATTTCCAGATCATCACAAAATTGGCGCATCCGTCCTATATCGTCGTTGGGAAAGCCAAGGCTGACATGTCCGGCCGCGAGTTGGTATTTGAATTTAGAGATGATGAAAAAGCGTTTCAGGGCCAGCAATAGGGCCAGGCTGTCCTTGCCGCCGGACAGCCCGACCATGATCGGGGTTTCATCAGCGATCATCTGATGGCGTGCGATCGCCTGCTTCATTCTTTTTTCGATTTCGTTAAAACCATATCTCATTGCTAATCTCCGCGAACCGGCAGGAAAAATCAGTTATATAGGCGAAACTATTATCATTAAAATCGGCATACTAATAGTCAGCAAAACCATTTTCTTGGAGGCCGGGTAATGGATAAAAATATCGTAACAATTAAAGGGACTGCGGATGCTCTGGTTTTTTCTTTTGATACGGAGCAAGCGGGCTTTGGACAAATTTGCGCCGCCTTGGAAGAAAAGCTCCTGCACAGCGGCGATTTTTTCATCAATGCCGAATATATCATCGATCAGCCGGCCAGCTTTTCCGGCGAAGAATTAGCGATCATCGAGGGCATCTTAAAAAAATATCATATCCGCAAGGGACGCCTTGCGCCGCATCTGCTGGACAGTGATGAGCGCTCCGAGATGATTTACCAGACGGCGGGCGGCAACAGCCTGCTCGTGACCCGCGGCATTCGCAGCGGCCAGAAGCTGGCTGTACGCGGTAACGCGGTAGTGATGGGCGATATCA
>JAAYYR010000243.1 GCA_012515255.1 Clostridia bacterium
CATCCAGGCTTTGAGAGGCCCGCACAAACCACGCAGCAGCCGGCCTTCCTCTTGTACCGCTACTTCTACGAGGCCGTATTCGCGGCCGCTGGGTATCTCTGCTTTGCCGCCCAGCATAACCGCCATCAACTGCATGCCATAGCAGATGCCCAAAATCGGTAGCCCCAGATCAAAAATCCCCCGGTCGCAGCGGGGAGCGTTCGGCTCCAGCACTGAAGCAGGCCCGCCGGAAAGAATAATCCCGCGCGGCTTTTTTGCGGCGATCTCCGCAGCGGAAGTATGATATGGCAGGATCTCGCAATATACATGGTCGGCGCGAACCCTTCTCGCTATGAGCTGGGAATACTGCGCACCGAAATCAAGCAAAATAATCAAATCATGAGCCGCTGACACTTATTTTCCTCCCTATGACGATAATTCTCCCCCCGCCCGCGCGCAATCATAGCCGGCAGCTGGAAAACCGTGTGTATATTATACATGTATCTTGCAGCTATTTCAACCAAACAAAGCTAAATAGCGGCAAAAATAGTGATGATGCGACAAGGCGGCATGGCAAAAGCCATACCGCCCGGGAGTTTATTCGCTGCCGATTAAAATAACCGCCGCTATTCGGCGCTGCCGTCATCATTAACGGTACTGTCATCAGCAGCGCCGCTATGATCACCGTCACTGTCCTGCTCGCCCGCGCCAGTATCGTCCGCGGCCGTATCATCTTCCGTCGTTTCCTCGACATAATAGCGGAAACTAAATTTCTGCTGAATATTGGCCTTGGCATAGGCCGCGTCCAGCATCTCATTTAGTTTCGCCGCGGCCGCATCATCACTGATGGTTTTCAAGCTGGCCGCCACTATATCCTTGGTTTGATCAAAGCCCGCGCGGACATCATCAAGCTTGATAATATGATATCCGGCGCTGCTTAATACAGGCTCCTGCGAATAATCGCCGACTTTGGCCAAGGCATAAGCGCCCGCAACATATTCCTCATAATAACCGTTTTCCGTACCGACTTCATTGCCATAGGAATTGATATAGGCGTCAATTTTGCCGCCCTGCTCCGCGGAGCCGTCATCAGAATACTCCTGGGCCAGCTCGGCGAAATCGCCGCCGGCGTTCAGCTTAGCGAGCACTTCTTCCGCCTCTGCTTTGGCAGCCGCCAGAGCCTCCGGGTCGGTTACGTCGCATTGGATAAGAATATGCGATGTTTGGCGCCCGTCCCACTTGGCAGGGTCGGCCTGATAGGCGGCTTCAATATCGGAACCCGGGACGACCAACTGAGAAAGCATTTCCCCTTTAACCGCCTCAAGGAGCTGTGAATTCAAAGAGCTGATCTTGATGGTCTGATAATTGCCCCAAGGCAATAGATCCTTAAGGTAATTGTCCTCGTATGTGATGCCGTATTCTGCCGCCGTCTGCTTGATCAACGCGGCATAAACAACTGCCCGCCAAGCGGAATTCTCATAATCGCCAAGCAGAGTTGCGGCGCTTTCCTCATCCAGCATATCGACGCCCATATATTGTTTATAGATGGAATAGTAGTTATCATAATAAAACTGGTAGTAATAGGCGAAAAAGTAATCCATTTCATCTCGGTACACTTTTTCACCGTTTACCGTACCGATCACCCCGCCATGATTATCACTGCCGCAACCGGCAAATAGGCAGGAGCCGATCAGAATAATCACTAAAGTAAGAAGCAGCTTCTTCAACAAATATCATCCTTCCTCACATGCTTATTATATTAACTAATCCATTATATCATAGCCAATTTAGCGGATAAAGAAAAAGTTTATGATAATTTGTTCACATTGTCTACATCCATTGTAATTAATTGCTGCAAATCATTGAGTACCCGCAGCAGCACATCAATGCGGGCCAGGTCTTTGTCGATATGATGCGTGTCCAGCCTGATCATAAAGCCTTTTTTATTGGAGAAAGCCAGCCGCTGAGGCCATTTATCAAGCAGCGCAAGGAGAGCCTCGCCGCTCACAGGATGTTCGTCGGCCAGCTTGATCTCGATATAGCCGGCTTTTTGCATAATTGAGGCGATAGACAGCTTTTTACCCAATACTTTGACTTTGCCAAGCAGGCAAAGATTATAGACAGTGTTCGGCAGCTCGCCATAGCGGTCGCGTAATTCTTCAGCCAATCCATCCACTTCCTGCTCGCTGATTGCCGCGGCGATACGCTTATAAATTTCTACTTTCAGCACCGAATCAGTAACAAAGCTATCAGGGATATAGGCGTTGATCTCCAGCTCCAATTGCGTGGAGATTATTTGCTTTGGAGCGGCCTGCCCGGCTGCCCGCTGCGTCTCCTCCTCCAGCAGCTTGCAATAGAGATCAAAGCCCACGGCCATGATATGCCCATGCTGCTCCGGGCCAAGCAGATTTCCGGCGCCGCGCAATTCCAGATCGCGCATGGCAATTTTAAAACCCGAGCCTAGTTCTGTGAAATCGCGGATGGTAATCAGACGCTTCTTGGCAATCTCATTGATCAGCCGCTCCCGCTTGAAGGTGAAATAAGCAAAGGCCTGGCGCTCCGAGCGCCCGACCCGGCCGCGCAATTGATACAATTGCGCCAAGCCAAATGTGTCCGCGTCGTCTACAATCAGCGTATTGGCATTAGGTATATCAAGGCCGCTTTCGATAATCGTGGTACAGACCAGCACATCAGCGCCGCCCGCGACAAAATCGAGCATTGCCTGCTCCAGCTCACGCTCCTTCATCTGACCATGAGCCACTGCTATCCGCGCCTCAGGCAGGATACGCTGCAATTCCTCCGCTACATCATAAATATCAAATACGCGGTTATGGAGAAAAAACACCTGGCCGCCGCGCCCCATTTCCCGGGCGATAGCGTCGCGAATCAGGCGCTCATGGTATTCCACTACATAGGTCTGCACCGGATGCCGATCCTCGGGCGGTGTGGAGATGATGCTCATATCACGCATACCGACCAGCGCCATATGCAAGGTGCGGGGTATGGGCGTCGCGGAAAGGGTCAATACATCCACCTGTGTTTTCAGCGCCTTGATCTTCTCTTTATGCTTAACGCCGAAACGCTGCTCCTCGTCAATGATCAGCAAGCCTAAGTCTTTGAAGCTAACATCAGCGGATAAAAGGCGATGCGTGCCGACCACTAGATCGATCCCGCCCCAGGTCAGCTCGCTTATAGTCTGTTTTTGTTCCGCCGCGGAAAAAAAGCGCGAGAGAGCTGCATAGCGGATAGGAAAACCCTCGAAGCGCTGCTCAATGGTGCGGTAATGCTGCTGCGCCAAAACAGTGGTCGGCACCAGTATCGCCACCTGCTTCATATCCATGATCGCCTTGAAGGCGGCCCGCAAGGCGATCTCTGTCTTGCCATAACCGACATCGCCGCAAAGCAGACGATCCATTACCTGATCCGATTCCATATCGCGCTTGATTTCCGCTGCGCTAATTAGCTGATCCTCGGTTTCCACAAAAGGGAAAGCATCCTCAAACTCGCGTTGCCAAGGCACATCAGGTGAAAAGGCAAAGCCTTTAACCTGCTCCCGGGCCGCATAAAGACGCAATAGCTCGCCGGCCATTTCCTGTACCGCGGCGCGCACTTTAGATTTGGTGCGATTCCATTCCGCGCCGCCCAAGCGGTTAAGCTTTGGCGCATTGCCTTCGCCGCCGATGTATTTCTGGATGAGGTCAAGTTGATCGACAGGCAGATATAGCCGGTCTTCGCCGCCATAACGAATCAAGAGATAATCACGCTCGATCTCGCCGATGGTCAGCCTCTCCACGCCCATAAATTGGCCGATACCCTGATAGATATGGACGACATAATCGCCGGAGCGCAGATCAAGGAAATTATCAATCCGCTCGCCCCCCTTATAAGTGCGGCGATGCTTTTTGCGGCCTTCCTTAGCAAATAGCTCCTTTTCCGTCACCAGAGCGGTTTTTAGAGCAGGACTGACAAAACCGCCGCTCCAATCGGCCTGCATTACATTGATTCCGGCTAATCCCAGCTCGGTTACGATCTCGCGCGCCCGCTGCAGCCGCAGCTCAGAGCTGGCCGATATGTTCACCCGGTACCCGCGGTGCAGATAATCCCGCATATCGCGGGCAAAGCCTTCCGGATCATGGGCATAAGCCGGCAGCTCATGGCTGGCGAGACTTAGCTCGATCTGCGGTGAAATATCACCGGTTTGCAGGCTCAGTTGGCATAGCAGCAGCAGCCGCTGGCACAAGAAGCGGTCGCGCAATTCTTCATAGTCGAGAAAATTATCATAGAACGAGGGCAAAATGCGCCCGCTTTCTAATAAATCGAAATAGCGGCTATTGCGCTCGTCCTTTTGATCGAGCGAAGTCTGGCGTATATATTGCGGCTCGGAAAGCAG
>JAAYYR010000244.1 GCA_012515255.1 Clostridia bacterium
GCAGGAAACGCAATGCGAAGAACTATGCCTGCGCGGCAAAAAAGGCGAACCGGTCGGCATTGGCCGCCTGGAGCGCTTTGTCGCCGACTATCAAATGAAGCATAGTCAGGAACAAAATAAAACCGCCAAAACCAATGGCCATAAGATCGCCGTCATCGGCTCCGGCCCGGCCGGCTTGACCTGCGCTGGCGACCTGGCGAAGATGGGCTATGAGGTAACGGTATTCGAAGCCCTGCATACCCCGGGCGGCGTCCTTGTGTACGGCATCCCTGAATTCCGTCTGCCCAAAGCCCTGGTGCGCGAGGAAATAGCCACCGTGGAAGCCCTGGGCGTCAAAATCATCCCTGATATGGTGATCGGCAAAAGCCTTACCCTGGACGAGCTTTTGGAAGAAGAAGGCTTTGAAGCCGTATTTATCGGCTCCGGCGCCGGACTGCCCAATTTCCAGAAAATCCCCGGCGAAAACCTGCTGGGCGTTTATTCCGCCAATGAGTTCCTCACCCGCATCAATCTGATGAAGGCCTATGATTTCCCCTGCCATGACACCCCGGTGCAAGTAGGCAAATCCGTGGCCGTAATCGGCGGCGGCAATGTGGCGATGGACGCGGCTCGCTGCGCCAAAAGAATGGGCGCCGAGAATTCATATATCGTGTACCGCCGCTCTGAAGTTGAGATGCCCGCGCGTGTGGAAGAAGTGCATCATGCCAAGGAAGAAGGCATTATCTTCCATATGCTGACCAATCCCACGCAAATCCTCGGCGATGAAAACGGCCGGGTCAAAGGCATGGAAGTGATCAAGATGGAGCTGGGCGAACCGGATGCTTCCGGCCGCCGTCGCCCCGTGCCGATCAAGGGCAGCGAGTATATTCTCGACGTGCAAACCGTGGTCGTCGCTATCGGCAACAGCCCTAACCCGCTAATCAAATCCACCACCCCGGGCCTTGACGCCCAAAAATGGGGCGGCATCATCGCGGATGAAGAAACAGGCCAGACCAGCCGCATCGGCGTTTTTGCCGGCGGCGATACAGTCACCGGAGCCGCCACGGTCATCCTTGCCATGGGCGCCGGCAAAAAATCCGCCGCGGCCATCGACGAGTATATCAAAAACAAAAAATAGACTCTCGGCATCGACTAGATCAAAAAAGAACACAGGCTTTGGCCTGTGTTCTTTTTATGGCGCGGCTCATCCGCTAATTAATCAAGGAAATACTCCATCTCAATGCCGCTGATCAGGCCCGATTTAATATAAAAGCGCAGCGTATGCTTGGGAATCAGCGCGGAAGGCGTATATTCATACACCTTGTCATAGGGGCAAAAATCGCCTTCGCCATAGACCAGGTTTTTGTTCTCGCTTAGCTTGCCGCTGTAAGCCGTGCGCAGAAAAGCCTCGCTCACCCCTACCCGCAGCTCGCTAACTGTGCCGACCATGCCGGAAACGCCAAGATTGATATAAGGGTCGGTGGTGTGCATGTGGTAAATATAGGTGCGGCCGCTCTCGCGAATGGTATAATAGTTGATCTCTGTCTCGCCGGTGGTGGCGCGGGGGCCGAAAACAGCGCGGTACGCATCCGTACCCGGCATATCGGTATTGAGAATCTCCTCCGGCACCGGTATCTCCATATTATAATCGCTCCAGGGATAATCGCCGAACTGGCGGCCGAGCGTAAACATGAAATCAGAGATGAAAGAAAAGGCCCAAATCTCCGGCGGCTCGTCGACGGCGATTTCGCGGATCGCATAATTGAGCGGCATATCAAAGGGCGGCTCGCCCAGATAATGATAGCTGCCATCCGCATTGACTGTCAGCAGCAGCAGATAAGGCGCGCCATAGCCGCCCCTGATCCAGCCCTGCTCGTCAACCAGCACCGAACCGGCCAGCACCACCTGGCCCGGATCAGCCGCGCGGACACGCGAATCCACCTTATAGAGATAAAGCGGCTGCTCGCTTTGTTCTTCATAGTCGGCGATCAGCTCCACCGCCAGCAGCTTAGCGTCGATGATGTCGATCACCGCCGACTCGGACTCCACCCAGACGCCGTTGCATTCCTCAAAAGCGGGGCTGCCGGAGCAGGCCAAGATCTGTCGGTTAATCAATTGCCGGGCGATCTGTTCCGGGCTGCCGTCGCCGGGCGCAGTGGCGAGCAATGCCTGCCTTTGCTCCGCGCTCATATGGGAGATCAGCTTGATCGCGCTTCGCGGCCAATCTTCGAGCAGGGTCGTAGCCATCAATCGCTTGATCTGCCTGGCATAGGAATCCGGCTGATATATACCGCTTTGATAATCAGGCGAGGTTTTGCTGTGTTCGTAAATCTCCTTGATCGCCTCATAATCAAAATCCGCCGAGACGATCTGATAGACAGCGCCGTCGTCTTTGATCCGGCATCTGCCCTGCTCATCTACGCTCCAGCTAGCCACGGTCCGCCCCGCGCCGCTAAAGGAAATATCGAAGGCGGTCGCATAATCCAATTGTTCGCCGGTCTGCCGCAACTCTAGATTATTGTACATCCCGATCAGCTTTTGCACCGCTTCCTCGGGCGCGCCGAACATAGCCCAACTGCTGTAGCCGTAAAAGACTAGCACCTGATCGGCCTTGATCGGCTCCACCTCGGGGTCAACCCTGCCCTCGCAGGAACCCAGCAATAGCGCGGCGGCCAGCATCAGAATGACTGCGGCCATCCATACCCCGCGGTCAAGCCCGCGAACCAAGCCATTTTTCTGCGCCATAATTATCCCTCATTTCCTTGTATTCGGTCAAATGCGCTGTTTTGATATATTGATGTAATTATTATAGTTTTATATATATTTTCCTGCCCCCGACCGCTATCCCATTTGACAGCAAAGGGCAAAAAAGGTATGCTTTTACTGAAAATCCGTTTAACCCGACCTCTTTATAGCCGGAGGTGAGTTTCATGCCTTATTTGGTCCTTGGCCTGCTGATCATCGGCGCCGTTATCTATAGCGTCATCATCAAAATTAAACATCTCGACCCTTTGGATAAATTGTCCTCCTGGCCCTATGAGAAAAAGCAGCAAGTGCTTAGCCCGCTGGAGATGGCTTTTTACCAGGCGCTGCTTGCCCATCTACAGCCCGGGCTGGCGGTAATGGCCAAAGTGCGCCTGGACGATATACTTTATGTGGCGCAAAAATCCCGTGAGACAGGCGCATTGCGCGATAAATTAGCCGGTCGCGGCCTTGATTTTCTCATTTGCGAGTCGGCAACATTGCGCCCTGTATGCGCGCTCGATTTCGATGATCCGCTCGATGCTCCCGCCGGGCAAAAAGAAACTCTGGCCAAAATTCTTACTGCAGCGCATTTGCGCTTATTCAGCTTTCAGCCGCAATATGAATATACGGCTGCGGATTTCCAGCCAATCAACGACTTATTTGCCAGCGGCAATTATTAGCCGTAGCGCAATGGCTTCCAGATGCCGCTCTTGCGGCCATGCATAAGAGCCGGGGCTTTCGGTCACATTAAGCCAAGCGAGGTGACTACTATGCCCTTTGGCTTTATTTTGCCCGTGTTCCTGGCGCTATGGCTGGTGATCGGCGATCGCAAGACAGCCTTGGCCGCCTGGCGGCTCAAGCCGCTTTCGGCATTGGCGCTCATTCTTGGCATCCTGATTCTATCCTATATTAATATTGCGGTCGGCCCTATCTTTTTTAATTTGGGGGCGCTTTTTCTCTCCGCCTATTGTTTATGGCTTTATTTACGACTGCGCGGTGTGGATCAGGCGCGCATCGCAGCCGCGACCCTGCTCGTCGCCGCCCTCATTTTCGTGGCGCGCAATGGCCTGTTATGGCAAGTCGACCAGTTCTTCGCCTATAGCGAAGCAGCGGCCATGCTGCTGGCCCTCTTGTTTGCCGCCGCGGCCGGCGGCTACCGCCAGTCTTTGATCGCCGCCTCGCTCGGCGCGGGAGCGGCTTTTTTCGCTACTATGCTGGCAGTCGGCAGCAGCTCCTGGCTGCCCTATCTTAATCTTGGCATTCTGCTCAGCGGCGGCTCCTGGCTGCTGCTTTGGCTCAGCCACTATTTTCGCCGCCGCCAGTTGACTAATGAACGCTAATGTTAGATAATATATAAATACGGTATATTGCCGGCGCACCGCTGCCCGCCTTGGCGGCGGGTTTTATTGGAGGGAGCATGGGAGGAAAAATTGCCGCGGTGATCGAGGGCAGCATCGCCGAGGAAATCGGCATCGTGCCCGGCGATGCTCTGCTGGCTATCAATGATAATGAAATCTGCGATTTAATTGATTATAATTATTTTGCCGACGAGGAATACCTGGAGCTGACAATAGAAAAACCGGACGGCGAAATCTGGTTATGCGAGGTGGAGAAATATCCGGAGGAAGAACTGGGCCTGGTTTTTGATTCAGCGGTTTTCGACGGCATCCGCCATTGCGCCAATCATTGTCTGTTCTGCTTCGTCGATCAATTACCGCCCCAATCCCGGCCGACCCTGAAGATCAAGGACGATGATTACCGGATGAGTTTCCTGGAGGGAAACTTCATCACCTGCACCAATCTGAGCGAAGAAGACTATCAGCGCATCGGCGAGCTGCATTTATCGCCTTTGTATGTCTCGGTACATACGGTAGACCCCCTGCTGCGGCAAACACTGCTCGGTTTAAAAAAACCCGCTGAGATCCTACTCACACTGCAGCGCCTTATTGCTCTTGGCTGCCGCATCCATACCCAAATCGTTCTCTGCCCCGGAATCAATGACGGCGATAAGCTGCGCGAAAGCCTGGATTCCCTCGCCGGACTGGCCCTGCCGCGCGGCGGCAACCGCGAAGCCTCGCCGGCGGGCGGCCTGCTCTCGATCGCCGTGGTGCCGGTGGGCCTGACCTGCTTTCAGCGCCATCCTGAGCTGCGACCGCTCAGCGTGGACGAGGCCGCGGCCTTGCTGGACGAAATCGAGGCCCGGCAGCGGCAATACCTCGCCAGCCTGGGCAGCCGCCTTGTTTTTGCCGCGGACGAATTATATCTTCAGGCGGGGCGGCCTTTTCCCGCGGCGGAAGAGTATGAGGATTATCCCCAGCTGGAAAACGGCGTCGGCCTGGCCGCGCAATTTCTCGACCGCTGGCAACAAATACGCGGCAGCGTCCCCCCAAGGCCTGCGCCCTGCACGGCCGCAATCATCAGCGGCGTTAGCGGCGCCGCGGTCTTGCGTCCGGTTGTGGAGGAGATCCGCCACATCAGCAATAGTAATCTAACACTGCTTGAGGTGCCGAATCAATTCTTCGGCCCGAGCGTCACTGTGAGCGGTCTGCTCACAGGCTCCTGCATAGCGAGCGCCATCAGACCGGGCAGCTTTCAGCAACTGATCCTGCCCGCCGCCATGCTCAAGCATGATCAGGATGTTTTTCTCGATAATATGACGGTAGAACAATTGGCCGCGACGCTGCAAGCGAAAATTACGGTCTGCGACCCGGATCCCGCTTCACTGCTTCAGGCCATGTACATTTATTCACCGGCTTAGCCGCAAACGCGGAGGAATTATGTCTAAACCGATTGTAGCCATTGTGGGCCGGGAAAATGTCGGCAAATCCACTCTTTTCAACCGCATCATCGGCGCGCGTCATGCTATCGTCGAGAATACGCCGGGTATTACCCGCGACCGCCTGTACCGCGACGCCGAATGGCTGAATCGCGATTTTACCGTCATCGATACCGGCGGCATCAAATTCGTCAGCGAGGCCGGCCCCATCGCCGGCAAGGTAAGGCAGCAAGCCGAGCTGGCCATTGAGGAAGCGGCGGTGATCATCCTCGTCGTGGACGTAACCGAGGGGCTGACGGCTGATGACGAGGATGTGGCGGAACTGCTGCGCCGCAGCGGCAAGCCGGTTGTGGTCGCCGTCAATAAAAACGATGATTTCAGCGACGCGACCAAATTGCTGCCGGTCTATGAATTCTATAATCTGGGGCTAGGCGAGCCGATTGCCATCTCCGCCTCCCATGCCTTGAATATCGGCGACCTGCTGGATGTGGTGATCGCTCATTTTCCGCCGTCAGCGGATGCGGAAATAGAAGGCGACCGCATCCATATCGCTTTTATCGGCCGCCCCAATGTGGGCAAAAGCTCCCTGGTCAATCGGCTTTTGGGACAAGAACGGGTGATTGTCAGCGATATACCCGGCACCACGCGCGACGCTATCGACACTGTCCTCGTCAAGGACGACCGGGAATATGTGATCATCGATACGGCAGGCATGCGGCGCAAGGGCCGCATCAATGAGCCGGCCGAGCATTATAGCATCAGCCGCGCCATCAATGCCATCGACCGCTCGGACGTGGCGGTGCTGGTCATCGACGCCGAGGCCGGCATTATCGACATGGACAAGCATATAGCGGGCTATGCGCATGAGGCGGGCAAGGGTCTGCTTATTGTCGTCAATAAATGGGATTTGCCGGAAAAAGACACCAATACCATGGCCCGCTTCGAAAAAGAACTAAAAGAAGAACTGGGCTTCGCCTCATATGCCCTGAGCGTTTTCGTTTCAGCCAAGACCGGCCGGCGCTGCGAGAAAATTTTGCCGCTAACGAGCTTTATCGCCGAGCAAGCCAGCCGCCGCCTGGGGACATCCCAGCTAAACGAAGTGCTGCGCGAGGCTGTAGCCTTGAATCCGCCGCCGACGGACAAAGGCCGGCGGCTCAAGGTTCTCTATGCCACCCAAGTAGGCGTTAAGCCGCCGAAAATCGTCATTTTCCTCAATGATCCCGAACTGATGCATTTTTCCTATGCCCGCTATCTGGAAAACAAGCTGCGCGAAGCCTTTGGCTTTGCCGGTACGCCGATTTCCCTCATCTGGCGGCAAAGAGAAAAAGAAAAACTTTAACCTTTATGAGGAGGAGCCAAGAATGGTTTGGCTAACCTGGGTTGTAATTATCATCCTCAGCTATCTGCTGGGCGCTTTTCCCTCCGCCTATATTCTGGTCAAACTGAAAAATAATATTGATATCCGCCATTTTGGCTCCGGCAATGTCGGCACGACCAATACGGCGAGAGTCGCCGGCACCGGCATGGGCTTAGCCGTATTTATCGCCGACGCCGCCAAGGGAGCGATCCCCACCTTAGTCGGCCTGCAATATTCGGAGTGGCTGGCGGCCGCCGCCGGGATGGCGGCCTTTATCGGCCATTTATGGCCGATCTGGCTTAGCTTTCAAGGCGGCAAGGGCGTGGCCACCGGTTTTGGCGTCGGCGTGATCCTGGCGCCCTGGCTGGCGCTGATCAGTCTCATAACCTGGCTGATTATCTCCATCACTACCGGCTATGTTTCGCTCGGCTCCTGCGTCGGCACTGTATTGCTGGCGCTGCAGATGATGATCGCCGGCCAGCCCTTGCCCTATATCCTGGCCGTCACGCTTATGGCCGCCCTTGTCTGCTGGCGCCACCGCAGCAATTTCCAAAGTATCCGCGACGGCACGGAAAGAAAAAGCTTCCGCCGGGGCAAATAAACGCCAGCCTCAATGTCAAGGGCTTTTACTTGACGCTATACAAAATAAACATCATCCATAAAGCCTGGACAGGGAGACAAGTTTATGCGAATCACGATTTACGGCGCGGGCAGTTGGGGTACGGCTCTTGCCTGCCTGCTGCAGCAAAACAGACACCAAATCAGCATATGGAGCCGCAAACCGGAGCATGTGCGGCAATTGCGGCAGAGCCGGGAGAATCTGACCTATCTTCCCGGCATTCCCCTGCCGGAGACGATCACCATCAGCAGCGGCTATGACCTGGCCGCGGCGGCTGATTTGGTGATTTTCGCCATCCCCGCCTCTGCTGTGGGACAAGTGGCCCAAGCCGCCGCCCCTTATATCCCGCGGGACGCGATCCTGATCAATGTAGCCAAGGGCTTCGCCCCTGATAATCAGCAGCGGCTATCGCAATTAATCAGCGCCATCCTGCCCGGCCGCCCTGTGCTCACGCTTTCCGGTCCCAGCCATGCCGAGGAAGCGGTGCGCGGCTTGCCGACGACAGTGGTGATAGCGGGCCCGGATTTGAGCCTGTTGCAAAAGACACAAGACGTCTTGATGGGCGAGAGCTTCCGCGTTTATCCCAATACGGATCAAATTGGCGTCGAAGTGGGCGGCGCGGTCAAAAATGTGATCGGCATCGGCGCCGGAGTGCTCGACGGGCTGCAAATGGGCGATAATGCCAAGGCGGCGCTGATCACGCGCGGCCTGGCTGAGATCAAACGCCTGGGCGTTGCTATGGGCGCTCGCCCGGCCACATTTTCCGGGCTGACCGGCATGGGCGATCTTATCGTTACCTGCACCTCCATGCATAGCCGCAATTTCCGCGCCGGCCGCGAGATCGGCCAGGGCAAAATGCTCTCCCAGGTGCTGGGCGGCACCGTAATGGTGGTCGAGGGCGTTTATGCGGCGCAGGCCACATATCTGCTGGCGCAAAAGCATGGCGTGGAAATGCCGATTACCGAGCAAATTTATAAAATGCTGTATCAAAACCGTTCGCCTCAAGAGGCCATGCGGGAATTAATGAATCGCGCCAAAACGAGCGAAGAATAGCTGCCAATGGGGGTGATAAAAGCAATATTGCTTTATCCCCCCATTAAAATTAAGGTCGCTGAAAAATATCAGTATTTGGCAAGAACAATTATGTTTTTAATTGTTTACATTTATCGTGCATACGTTATATAATTATCAGTGAAACTTTGGCGAAACTTTGCCATAAATGCCGGATATTTATATTTTACATATATTAACCCGCACGGCTATCTTATTTGAATCTGCCGCCTGCGGGTTATGCCAAGGAGACGCCTATGTGGAAATATTTTGTTAAACGCGTGGGGCTGGCTGTTATCACGGTGTTTATCATCTGCGCCATCACTTTTTTTACGATGAACGCCATTCCCGGCGGGCCTTTCGATTCGGAAAAAGCCCCCACAAAAGAGGTGCAGCGGGTGCTGGAGGCGCGCTACCATCTCGACCAGCCGGTATGGAAGCAATTTTTTATTTATATGAACAATGCTTTGCATGGTGATTTTGGCATTTCGCTCAAAAGCGGCCGCGCCATCTCCTCCATGATCAGCAGCAGCCTGTCTATATCCGCCAAACTGGGCGGTATAGCAATGGTTGTCGCCCTTATTCCCGGGATCATCCTCGGAGCCATTGCCGCGCTGATGCGCAACCGATGGCCAGACAGGGTGATCATCTTTTTTACTACCCTGTTCGTGGCTGTGCCAAGCTTTATCCTTGGTACGATACTACTGCTGGTTTTCTGCCTTAAACTGGGCTGGCTGCCGGTATGGAGCATGACCGACCCGCATTATATCCTGCCTGTGATCGCGTTGGCCCTTTACCCCATGAGCTATATCACCCGCCTGACCAAAACATCCATGCTCGATGTGCTGGGGCAGGATTATATCCGTACCGCCCGCAGCAAAGGCGTGGCGGAATTGAAAGTTATTTTTAAGCATGCGCTGCGAAATGCGCTGATACCAGTGATTACATATGTCGGCCCGATGACAGCCTATGTCATCACAGGCTCTATGGTGGTGGAGACCATTTTCACCATCGGGGGCCTTGGCTCAAAATTCGTCACCGGCATCACGAACCGCGACTACCCGGTGATTATGGCCACAACGATTTGTCTGGCCGTGCTCATGGTGGCCGCCAATCTGATCTGCGATCTGATCTATAAAGTGGTCGATCCGCGCATCAAGTTTGAATAACCGGGGGGACGAAATGGACGAAAAAA
>JAAYYR010000245.1 GCA_012515255.1 Clostridia bacterium
TATTGGCCCAGTTTGATTTCCGGCTCAAAGGTAATGATGGATTTGAATACGAAAGGTTTTTCCGCCTCTAAAGTGACAATTTCAATATCAGGCTGGCAGACCGGACGCAGGCTATTTTCTTTTAGTCCCTGTATATAGGCCTGGGGCATGATAATATCAGCCGCTTCTTCCAAAACAGCTTGGCTGCCCAAATAATTCTCCAGGATAGTCCGGGGCGCTTTGCCTTTACGGAAACCGGGAATATTGACTTTTTCCGCCAGTCTTTTACAGGCCAAGCGCAGCGGTTGTTCCATTTCCTCCGCCGCTATCTCCACTTCCATGATTTTTTGGAACTTTTCACCTTCGCTTACTCGAAATTTCATTAAATTTCCTCCTGAATCTGTCGACAAATATGAATGCTTAGTTAACCTGTAAAGCATTCGCGACAGGCGCTCTTAATCCTTCCGCAAACTTGTCCCGGATGGATAAAAACGCTTCTATATTAAATGAAATGCCTATTCCGGTATTTTTATCCGCCCAGAACGGGTTATTGGCAAGCCAAGTCCTTTTGCAGCGGAATATCACGCAGCAAATAATATGTCAATTGCAGGGCCAGATTGGCTTGTTTGCGCTCGCAGGGCAACAGCGCCGCGCCATTGACATAAGGGCTTTGCGGCGGGGGAGTGATTTGGCTTTCCGCTTTATGGGGGCGGGAGGCGCTTTGCAAGCCGCTTGTATACGGCTCGGGCGGGGTGGCGATGCCGACGGTTTCGCCATACCAGATATCACCGCTTTGCGGCGGCGCCAGCAAAGAGGTAAGCAGCAATTGAATCGCGTCCTCGCGGCTCATGTCTTCAGGCAGGCTGGCGGCAATATTTAAGATGCGGCCAGCCAAAGCCAGCGGTTGGCTGACCCAGATGGCGTCAAGATCAGCGGCGGAAATACCGGCCAGCGCCAAAAGCCTTGCGGATGGCGCGCCGGTAAGTAATTCGCAGGTACGCAACAGGGTTTGTAGCACTTCCTCAGACTCGACCTTTTGCGCTTCGCTGTCATTATACAAATCGCGGGGCAGTTCGCCGTTGTTTTGCCACGGCGGCTCCAGGCAGCCGATGGTGACGGGCCCGGCGTCAGCGTCCCGGTCGCCGTCCAGCGAATCAAGGCGGCAGCCATAGCAAAAGCGGGGCCAAACCTCATCAATGGGGGTGTAGACCACGCCGGTGCCTTCATTATAAGAGTGGATTACCAGGCCGTCGCCGGCGTAAAGGCCCCAATGATAAATATTGAAGGGGCTGCTGCCGAAGAAAAGAATATCTCCGGGAGCCAGTTCATCCGCATCCAGTACCGCAATATTGTCCATGGACAGATTCATGGAGCTGATACGTAGCTGAAAATCAACGCCGGACTGATGGTAAACATACCAGACGAAGCCGCCGCAATCGAAGGCGTTAGGCCCGGCGCATTGATAGCCGTAGGGATAGCCGAGATATTGCTCGGCGGTGGCGACGATATCATCGCCGGTGACGGCAAGAGCCGTCGGGGCGGCAGTGAAAAGCAATGCCATAGACAGCAGCAAGGCGCCTGCTATAGCGCGCA
>JAAYYR010000246.1 GCA_012515255.1 Clostridia bacterium
CGAGCAAATCGCTATTTGGGGCGGCGCAGGTATTGCCGGCATTGGTCAGTACCGCAAAAATCAGGGAATATAATTGTTCGGCATTGACAAATTGGGCGCAGTTGCCGGAGCAAACAGCATTATCGGCAGTTGCGCCGGCTTGCGTGGCGCCGCAGCTCGCTTGGCCGCAATCACCATTAGTTTTCGTGCAATTATTGTCGGCCGCGATATTGCCGCAGTTCTTATTGGCGGCGGCTTTGTCGGCTGTATTGCCGCAGTTCTTATTGGCGGCGGCTTTGTCGGCCGCGATATTGCCGCAATTCTTATCGGCGGCGGCTTTGTCGGCCGCGATATTGCCGCAGTTCTTATTGGCGGCGGCTTTGTCGGCTGTATTGCCGCAGTTCAAATCAACGGTGACACATGAGTTGTTGGACGCCGGAGCTTTTTTGTATGTAATGCTTTCCGGTTTCGCTGTTGTCGTTGCTTCGGCGCTGTCCGGCTTGCCGGATGCCGCTTTGTCGGCAATATCGCCTTTGTTCTCATCAGCCGCTGGGATGACGGCTAAGTTGTCCGGGGCCGCGGCCTCCGCTGTGTTTTGTTCCATAGACAAACTGTCTTGCGCGCTTCCGTCACAGCCTGCCTCATCGATAGAGCCTGCCATGACAGAGGTAGGCGCCAGGGCGACGACGCCTGCCATAAGCAGTACCCCTAAGTATTTTACCGCTTTGTGCATATGATCACTCCCATCTAAAATAAAATTTTATTCTCGGGGGAAGCGTTTCTAAATGCGGGCAGATGCAAACAAAATTTGACTTTAGAAGCGATGGTTTTGTTCCCAAAGAATATATGCTATTTTATCATACCGGCAGTTTTTGCTCCTAATCCAATTTATGGTTTACCTGGGATTATGTAGAAATTTGTTCTTGGGGCAGTCTCCGACAAGTTTTTTGGCGGCGATAAATTATAATGGGGACGAGCAGTAGAGGATTTAGGCTTGGCTGACTTATGAAAATCAGAGGTGAAAAATCATGTCGGACACTCCACGTATTTATCCTTTTAAAAGGCCTGCAGAAGGGGTGGCGGCCAAGCCGGTGTTTGCCGCGGCGCGTAAAAGCGGCGCGATAACATTGGCGCAGGCGCTGCGCTTCATCCTGATCGCCTTCGCCGCTTTTTTGTTATCCCGGGCCGGCATACTCGGCGGGCTTTATCCCTTTGCAGCGCCGGTGCTGGCCGCGGCTTTGGTTACTTATCCGAAAAAAGGGGCGCTGCTGATCATCCCGGTGCTGATTGGCTTGTATACGGCGATGGAAGGCCGCATTTTGCTCGTATACGCCGCGATTATGGTGCTGCTTACGGCAATATTCCTTCTCTATAATGTCGATAGCAAAAAACAATGGTTCGTGGTACCCGGCATGGTGGTGGCGGCGATGCTGGTGAGCAAGGGCTTGCTGATGGCATTGACAGTGTTCACGGATTATCAGCTCATCGTCAGCATTTTTGAAAGCTTGATCGCCGGCGGCTTATCCATTGTGTTTCTGGTGATATTTACCGCATTGCGCCGCTTTGATGTGGCGCGCCGTTTTTCCGCGGATGAGATGGTATGCATTTTTCTCGCCGGCATCGGCGTGATTTGCGGCTTAAACGGCGTCAGCATCGGTATTCTTGATTTACAGAGCCTTCTTTCCCGCTTTATCATCATGATGGCGGCTTTCCTCGGCGGCCCGGGGGCGGGCGCGGCGCTCGGCGCGCTTATAGGCATCGTACCCAGCATCGCCCAGGTGATCGCTCCCTCTGTGATCGCAACTTATGCTTTTTCCGGGATGCTGGCCGGTATTTTCGCCAATTTTGGCCGCATCGGCACGGCAATCGGTTTTATCCTTGGCAATATGATTCTCGCCTTGTACATGCTCAATTCCGCTGAGATCTCAGCTAATCTCCTCGCTTCGGCGGCAGCTGCTTTGGTCTTTTTCCTCATCCCGGTTAAATACAGCCGCAAGCTGGGCCGCGCTTTTTCAGCCACCGGACTCAGATCGGCTAAGGAGGAAAAAAGCGAGCGCCTGCTGATGCTGGCTCTGCGCAAGCTGCGCAATACCGGCTGGTTGTTTCGTGATCTGAGCAAATCCATGGACGAGCTGTCCTCCTCTGAATCTTTGTCTGAGGAGGACAGTGTGCGCGCTTCCCTGGATCAGTTATCGCATCAGCTTTGCAGCCGCTGCTCCATGCGTGATATCTGCTGGGAGATGGATTATGCTCAGACATTGCGCGGCATTGTCAGCCTTTTTGAGACGGTGCAGGAGAGCGGCGCTGTGGAGTTGAAGGACGCTCCGGAAAATTTCGCCAAGCGCTGCCCGCATATCAAGGAGCTGATCGCCACCGTTAATTGCCTTTATGATATGCAATGCCGCACCAATTATTGGCGGCTGCAGCGGCAAAGCAGCAGCAAGCTGATCAGCTCGCAGTTAGCGGGCGTCTCGGATTTGATGGAAAAGATCGCCCGCGATATCAGTGATTTTGGCGACGAGAGGGAAATCCTTGAGCGGGAGCTGGAAAAATCCATCGCCAAGCGCGGCATGCCGGTGGATTCGGCGGGCATCATCTCGCTCTCCGACAAATCGGTGGGCGTATGGGCGCAGTTTATCGAATGCCCGGGCGAGCTATATTGCCGCCAGGCGATCGAGGAGGAGGTCAGCCGTTTACTCGGCTGCGAATTCCGGGTGCATGAGGCGATCTGCGGCGGCAAGGATTGCAGTTGCCGCTGCAATTATCAATTGCTGGCGGCCGGAGCGCATACCCTGACTTTAGGGCAGGCGCAACTGGCCAAGGACGGCAAGAGCGTCAACGGCGATACCGGCAGCACGATCCTGCTCGACGATGGCCGGCAATTGCTGATGATCAGCGACGGCATGGGCAGCGGCAGCAAAGCCGCGGCTGAAAGCTCGGCCGCTATCTCCCTGATCAGCCGTTTGCTTGAGGCCGGCTTCCAGCAATCGACCGCCATCGATATGCTCAATGCCGTGCTGGCCTTGCGTGGCGACGCCGCGGATTTCGTTACTTTGGATATTTGTGTCGTCGGCCTTTATGACGGCAAGGTAGATTTTATCAAGACCGGCGGTTCCTCAAGCTATATCAAGCGGGGCGGCACAGTCAAGGTGATCAATGGCAGCAGCCTGCCGGTGGGTATGCTGACCAGCGTAGAGCA
>JAAYYR010000247.1 GCA_012515255.1 Clostridia bacterium
ATGGCCTAGATTGCCGGCTGCCGACATAATTTATGCTTACCGAATCTATTATAGTAAATTAATTCTCAAAAGTAAAGAAAAACCGCTGTGATTTTTCCATACTTATGGCTGACGGCGTCTGATTGGTCAATTAAGCGCTGCGGCTTGGTCTGATCAATTAAATAGTCGCGCCGCATTGGCAAAAGCAAAACAAATAAGCAAGCCCATGATCGTCGGCACAAATATGGAAATTAAAGTCCATTTAAGGCTTTGAGTTTCTTTATAGATCGTCAGGCTGGTCGTGGCGCAGGGCCAGTGAATGAGATAGAACAGCATGGTGCTGCCGGCAGTGATCCAGGTCCAGCCGTTTTCGATAAAGAGCCGGCGCAGGCTAAGCAGGCTATCCATCTCGCTTAGGCTACCCTGGGACAGATAGCCCATGATAATGATCGGCAGCACGATCTCATTGGCGGGGGCTCCAAGGATAAAGGCCAGCAGAATCACGCCGTCCATGCCAAGCGCTTGGGCGAGAGGGTCAAGAAAATTAGCGCAATAGCTCAGCCAGCTTATGCCGCCTAGATGAATATTGGCCAGCAGCCAGATGACCAGGCCCGCCGGAGCTGCCACTTTGACTGCCCGGCCGAGAACAAAAAGGGTGCGGTCGAGCAGTGAGCGTACTATCACTTGGGCGAACTGTGGCCTGCGGTAAGGCGGCAATTCCAGGGTAAAGGATGAAGGAACGCCGCGCAGGATCGTGCGCGATAATAGCCGCGAAACGAAAAAAGTTACGGCGATGCTAAAAATAATGATCGCGGTGAGAAAAAGGGCTGATGTTACGGAAGGCCAAAATCCGCCGGCGCTGCCGATAAAAAACATCGTGATCAGTGCGATTAATGCCGGGAACCGCCCATTGCAGGGGACGAAGCAGTTCGTGATAATGGCGATCAGCCGTTCCCGCGGCGAATCAATGATGCGGCAGCCGGTGACGCCCGCCGCATTACAGCCAAAACCCATGCACATGGTCAGGGCCTGCTTGCCGCAGGCGCAGCATTTTTGGAAGTGTCGATCTAGATTGAAGGCAACGCGCGGCAGATAGCCGCTGTCTTCAAGCAAAGTAAAAAGCGGAAAAAAGATAGCCATCGGCGGCAGCATCACCGAGACAACCCAGGCCAATGTCCGGTATACGCCAAGGATTAGCGCTCCGTATAGCCAATCAGGCGCGCCACAGGCCAATAGCAAAGCGCCAAGCTGGGTCTCCAGCCAGAACAGGCCGCCCGCGAGCCATTGCGAGGGATAATTGGCGCCGTTGATCGTCAGCCAAAATACCAGGGCCAGCAGTGCCAGCATCAAAGGGTATCCGGCCCGCCTGCCCGTAAGCAGCCGGTCGATTTTGCGGTCGGCGACATTATAGTCACGGCCTGCGGTTTGCACCGCGGCCCGGTAAATCTCCTCCGCCTCCTGCACCAGGGCGGAGGCAGTGAGGTATTCGATGTCCTGCGGCTCAAGGCCGCCCGCGCCGAAATCCTCCCAGATCTCCGTCAGCTCCGCGGATAAGACGGGATCTTGGGCGATAGAGCCCGCGGGGCGCCCGTCAAAATACTCAGGCAGGGCCTGATCCTGCTCCAGCAGGCGCAGGCTTAGCCAGCGGCTGCCGGCGGCGCAGTCGGTCAGGGAGGCGACCGGCGGCTCCAGGCGCGCAATCGCCTGTTCCAATTGCGGCGCATAGGCAATATTGCGACGCCCGCCCGCGCCGGGGGCGGATACCAGCATGCTGATTTGCCCCATCACCTGATCCAAGCCCTGGTTGCGGCGCGCGGTTACCGGCACGACCGGCGCGCCTAAACGCCCGGCCAGGATATCCGGTGCGATGCGTATGCCTTTGCGCATCGCTTCATCCATCATATTAAGA
>JAAYYR010000023.1 GCA_012515255.1 Clostridia bacterium
AGCTCCGCCGCTTTGAGGCGTTTTATTTCCTGCGCCGTAGGCGGCGAAATTTGCCCCCTGGCTATGATACGGCATTTACCGCATTTGCCGCCGCCGCCGCAAGGTAATTGCAGCCCCAAGGAATTATTCTCTAAAAAAGCGCTGATCAACAACTCTTTTTGGCATTGATAAGCTTTGCCGTTAACGGTTACCGTGCAATTTGCGTTCATATATTAGCTTTCCCGGCGTTTATTGGGGGTCAAAGAATAAAGCGCCAAAATAAGTAACTGTATTTGTGCCGTTAATATACTTCATCCCGCTGATCATCGCCAAATCGGATACGGACACGCCGTAGGCTTCCAAAGACGACATGGCTCGATCAGGGTACATACAGGGCTGGTTATCCATCTTTGCGCATCTTGGGCAAACGCCGCAGCCCCCCGCGCCCAAATGCAGCGTCCGCGGCAGATCAAATGTAGCTATCTGCTCCTTGATCCGCTCAACCATATGGTTGTGCCGCTCCCCGGCCGCCAGCATCCCCTCAATATCAAAAGAATCCTCCAGCAGGCCGATAGTCTGGTAAACCAAAGCATATGTGTAGCTTTGCGCCTCGGCGATCAACCGGTCGATCTCGCCCACATCTGGCGGACACATCCAGCTCTTGCCATATTTGCCGCAGGAATTCATCTCGCACATCTTGCGGAAAACCGGATTAAACGGGATGTCTCCGACGGCCACCACCTGGGCTTTATGCGCACCGGCGGCCAGCGCTATTGCAATAAATTCATCATGTAGGCTCATGTTAATACCGGCAAATAACTTTGTCTCTCCCCATTTCTCCCATGCGAATATGCCGCTAGGATGAACTGAGATACGTTTTATACGCTGCATGGCAATGAATCCGGGGGCATCCCTCGCCCCTGGCTAAACGCTTCCCGCCGGCTCGGGCGAAAGCGTTTAGCGGCCGCTTTGCTCCCAAAATGGCTATTAAACGGCTTTTTGGCAATACTCGACCGCAGCGGCTGCGGCGGAAGAAGCGTCGGTGGTATACTTATCGGCGCCGATTTTATCACAGAAAGTCTGGGTTACGGCAGCGCCGCCAACCATGATCAGCACTTTATCACGAATACCGGCTTCATCAGCCTGCTTGATCACAGTGCCCATATTATTCATGGTGGTGGTCAGAAGAGCAGACATGGCGATAATATTGCAGTTTTCTTTGATCGCGGTTTCGATAAAACGCTCCGGGGCCACATCGGCTCCAAGATCGATGACTTCCAGGCCTTTGCCTTCCATCATCATTTTCACCAGGTTCTTGCCGATATCATGCAGGTCGCCCTTGATTGTGCCGATGCAGACCTTACCATGCGCCTCCGCCTCACCGGACTGCAGCAGCGGTTTTAGTAATTCGGCGCCGGCGGCCATAGCTCTTGCGGCGATCAGAACCTCCGGTACGAAGATCTCATTGTTTTGGAACTTCTCGCCAATGATATTCATGCCGGTAAGCAGCCCTTCCTCAAGGATCTCCTTAGCGTCCATTCCTTCGTCGATCGCTTGTTGCACCAGTTCTTTAACGATTTTGGATTTGCCCTTTTGCATTTGCTCAGAAATATCACTTAAAAGACTCATAGCAACCTCCCATTTGTTTAGATATTTTTTATTTAATTATATAAGGACAAACATTTAAGCTATGCTAAAGATAATTCACCAGCGCTGAGCTTGAAGTTTTCTCTTGATGACAGGCATGCCGCCATCCCTTAATTGCATTATATTTGCGCCTGAACTGGTTGTCAATAACAGCGCTGCGTAAAGTCCGGGTTATGATCAATATGCCATGATCGCGGGGCGTATCAGCGCAGCTCGGTCAGCCAGCGCTCGATATCCGTAATTGGCGGCAAGGCGCCCTGATATTTTAGCTCGCCATTGATAATCAGCGCCGGCGTCATCATAATTCCGGCCGCCTGCGCCTGGTCGCTCAAGGGCCTGATCAAATTGTCCAATTGCGCCACAGTCTCGAATTTATCCGCGTATTGCTGCAGCTCCGCAGGTAATGCGGCGATACGGCGGCGATCCTCCTCCGTGATGGGCTTCCGCGCCTGCCAATCAAGCCTCATCCCTATTTTCCGCTCCACATCATGGGTTGTCCCCGCAACCAATCCGAAGCCGGCGGCCAGGGATTTGGCCTCCTCGGTGCCTACATCGATATGCCGAATATCAGCCTCCACAGCTAAAGTCCGCGCCATCTGTTGCAGCACCTCGGTGAGCAGCCCGCAGCGGGGGCAGGGCGGTACCAGGCCGACAACGATAATACTATTCATCATCAAACTCACCCCGTTTTCCCTGAAGATGCCACTTGGTTCAATATTGCCTATTCCACTTTTAAAATAGTGTCTTCATACCATTGCCGCGCTTCTTTGATGATCTTACGGGTGCCCATGCCGGGCCCAGCCAACGCGACCATTTTATTCACTTCGGTAACTTGCGAATCATGGTATTCGTAGTAATTGACAAAGGGGCCGACGCAATCGACAAAAAACAGCGTTCCCGCCAGCCGCACAAAGCCTTTCATGCGGTAGGTCTCGTCGGCGATCATATTAAGGAAACCTTCCAGCTGTTTGGCTGTCATGTCCCCGCTGACCGTAATCAAATACTTTTGCAGCGTGATATCCCGGGCTTCGCCGGCTTCGAAATCATAATCGTTTTGCTTGATGCCAAATATTATTTGCCGATCCACCTTTGCGTATGCAGTACATATGATCTCGGCTTGAGGGTTGATTTCCCGAACCAGCCGCGTCACTTTCTCGATTTGCTCCGGGGTGGCGATATCAGTTTTATTGACGATAACCAGGCTGCTGATTGCCAGCTGCCTTTTGACCATCCTAGCGGTATTCACGACTTTTTCAAAACGCAGAGGGTCGATCAGGCAAATACTGCCGCGATAATCGATGGCGCTATATTTATCCTGAGCGAGGATGCGGCGCACATTGGTGGGGTCGGATAAACCCGAGGCTTCCACCAGGATAATCTCCGGGGCCTGTCCAACGGCGCAGCTGAGAGTTTCTTCAAATTTATCCAGGCGGCAGGTGCAAAAAATCGAGCCGTTGTCGATCTCCGTGATCGCCGCGTCCAGTTCCCGCAGCAAAGTCGCGTCCACGCCCTCTTTGCCAAACTCGTTGATAATCAGGAAGAGTCTTTTATCCTTGAGGCTATTGACGATATTCTTGATCAGCGTCGTCTTGCCGGCGCCCAAAAAGCCCGTAATCAGAAATAATTCCATAAT
>JAAYYR010000248.1 GCA_012515255.1 Clostridia bacterium
GCCTTCCCAGGAAATACTCGAAACCGGTATCAAAGTGGTCGACCTGCTCACCCCTTATGCCAAGGGCGGCAAAATCGGCCTCTTCGGCGGCGCGGGCGTGGGCAAAACAGTTTTGATTATGGAGCTGATTCGCAATATCGCCTATGAGCATGGCGGCTACTCAGTATTTGCCGGTGTCGGCGAACGTACCCGCGAGGGCAATGAGCTGTGGAATGAAATGAATGATTCCGGCGTCATCAATAAGACGGCGCTGGTCTTCGGCCAAATGAATGAGCCGCCGGGCGCCCGTTTGCGCGTTGGCCTGACCGGCCTGACGCTCGCCGAATCATTCCGTGATAATGAAGGCCAGGTCGTCCTGCTGTTCATCGATAATATTTTCCGTTTCACCCAAGCCGGTTCCGAGGTTTCGGCACTGCTTGGCCGCATGCCTTCCGCAGTGGGCTATCAGCCTACCCTGGCGACGGAAATGGGCGCGCTGCAGGAACGCATCACCTCAACCGCCAAAGGCTCTATTACTTCTGTGCAGGCTATCTTCGTCCCGGCCGACGACCTGACAGACCCGGCGCCGGCCACGGCCTTCTCCCATTTGGACGCCACCACTGTTTTGAGCCGCGCCATCACCGAGCTTGGCATCTACCCTGCCGTCGACCCGCTGGATTCTTCCTCCCGCATTCTTGACCCGCTCGTGATCGGCGAGGAGCATTATCAAGTGGCTACAGAGGTTAAACGTGTCCTGCAGCGCTATAAAGAATTGCAGGATATTATTGCGATCCTGGGCATTGATGAGTTGGCGGATGAGGATAAAATCCTTGTCGCCCGCGCCCGCAAAATCCAACGCTTCCTGTCCCAGCCCTTCCATGTGGCGGAAACATTCTCCAATATCCCGGGTAAATATGTGCCGCTCAAGGATACCATTCGCAGCTTCAAAGAATTAGTGGAGGGCAAATATGACGATCTGCCTGAACCCGCCTTTATGATGGTTGGCTCTATCGAGGAAGCAGTGGCCAAGGCAGAGGCCCTAAAAGGATAAATCACAAAGTGCAGGTATAATCTGGAGATAAATCATGGCTGACCGCATCAGGCTCGAAATAGTCACACCGGAAAAAGAGGTATTCCACGCGATGGTGGAAAGCTTTATTGTGCCTTCCCTGCTTGGCTCGGCCGGCATACTGTATAATCATGCGCCAATGCTTGCGGTGCTGGAGCCGGGCGTGATCAAATACTGCAAGGATAATCAGGAACATTATATCGCCGTCGGCACCGGCTTTATGGAGCTGCGAAATAATGAGGCGGAAATCCTGGTGAACACTGCCGAACTGTCCCGTGATATCGACATCGCACGCGCTCAGGCAGCCGCAGAGCGGGCGCACAGACGCCTAGCCGACAAATCCGCCAATATTGACCGCGCCCGTGCCGAGGCCGCGCTTAAGCGAGCGCTGGCCAGAATAAAAGCGACGTCGGCAAAATAACAACATGACTGTGATAAAACAGCCCGGCCGCAAAGGCCGGGCTGTTTTATTGGTGGCACAACTTACCTAATTCCGTAAATCGGATTGTAC
>JAAYYR010000249.1 GCA_012515255.1 Clostridia bacterium
CGGGAGATGGTGCCATAGGCGATGATGATCACTTCCGCATCCTCGGTATTAAAAGTCTCATAGCGGACTTCATTTTTCTCGATCTGGCGATAACTGGACTGCAAACGCTGATGCAGCGCCTCTAAAGCCTCGTCCTCGATATACAGCGAATTGATTACGGCGCGCGGCTTGCCGCAGCCTTCATGCCATCCGGCCGCCGCCCAGGGCTTGGCGCAAGCCAATTGCGCCTCGGTTTTGAATTCCGGCATCTCCACCGGCTCCATCATCTGGCCGATCAAGCCGTCGGCCAGCATCATCACCGGCACGCGGTATGTATCGGAAAGAGTAAAGGCGTCATACATCACGTCGATGCATTCCTGCACGGAATCCGGGCCGAAAACGATCAGCCGGTAGTCGCCGTGGCCGCCGCCCTTGGTGGCCTGCCAATAATCGCCTTGAGAGGCCTGAATGCCGCCGATGCCGGGGCCGCCGCGCATCACATTAACGATCACGCAGGGCAGCTCCGCGCCGGCAATGGTGGAAATACCCTCCTGCTTTAGGCTGATGCCCGGGCTGGAGCTGGAAGTCATGACCTTGGCTCCGGCCCCGGCCGCGCCGTAGACCATATTGGCTGCCGCCACTTCCGACTCGGCCTGCAAAAAGACGCCGCCCACTTGCGGCAGGCGCGCCGACATATATTCGGGAATATCGTTCTGGGGGGTAATGGGGTAGCCGAAAAAATAGCGGCAACCGCCGCGCACAGCCGCCTCGGCGATTGCCTCGCAACCCTTCATCAACTGCCTGGTCATCGATTCTATCCTCCTATTTTTCGATCTCAATCGCCAGATCGGGGCAAGTGCGGGCGCAGGCGGCGCAGCCGATACAGGCTGCCTGATCGCTGATTTCCGCCGGCTGATAGCCCCGGGAATTGAGTTTCGATGCGGCTAATCCAAGTAAATGCTTGGGACAGGCGCGCACGCATAAACCGCAGCCCTTGCATATTTCGATATCTATGATCACTTTTGCCATGATCGGCCCTCCGTTTTTTTGATGCCAAATTTGCTTAAACTCCGCCAATTACGCTCGATCCTGGGGTGGATAAAAAGCGGCTCGCCGATATAGCGGCTATCCAGCTCCCGTTCCCGGGCATAAGCGAGAAAGCCTGAGAGCGGCTCCTGTTCGCCGCTCGTCGCGACTACAGGGATACCGGTTTTAAGGCTGAGCCGGCTTACGACCTCATAGCCGGCGATCAAATCATCATTGCTGCTCTCATAGCTGAGATTGCCATTATTGATCAAACCGGTAACTAAGAGGCGCGAGCTTTGCTCGATCTGCCGCAGCATGGCCAGAGCCTGCTCCGGCGTTGCAGAAAGCGGCCGCTGCGGATTGATCACCAGCCACACCTTGAGCTGTGACGGCGGCAGCTTGGCAAAATAATTCCAATACTGGCCAAGCGCCCGGCTGCCGATTTGGTCGCCGCCCACATCAAACACTACTGTACCATTGCCCGGAGCAAAAACAGAGTAGATTTGCGGATTGATGGTGATCAGCTCTACATTAGCCATGGCAAATCCGGGCGTGATCAGGCGTATGCCCTGAGCGGCAAGCGCCTCCTGCTGTTCGGAAGCGCGAAAATACGTATTGATGATATCAAGATCAACCAGCGTGGTAGGCAGGCCCGCCGCCGCGGCAGCATAAGCGAAATGCAAAGCCAACTCGGTTTTGCCGCTGCCGAAATTACCGACAAAAATCAAATAATCCTTGTCAGCGTCTAGACCTGGCATTCAGCGCACCACCTTCCACACAGATAAAAAATATTATACCACAGCTACAAGCGCTTGTCACTATTTAAGTATAATGTTTATACTGATTCCGCTATATAGGTAAGCGCAGCCTGAATCAGCTCCTGATTTTGCCCACCGTATGCGAACAGGCCCGGAAAAAATTACCGGGCCTGCGCTTGCCGCTAATACGCGTCAAGTATTTACACTTGACGGCCAATGAATAAGCGCCTAGAGTCGGTAGCGCAGCCAAAAGTCGCGGCGGAATCGCTCGAAGCAGCCGTCAATGATCGCCTGGCGAATATCAGCCATCAGATGGCAGAGATAATAGAGGTTATGGATGGTAGTGAGGCGGATGCCCAGCACCTCGCCGGCCTTGATCAGATGGCGGATATAGGCGCGGCTGTAATTACGGCAGGCATAGCAATCACAATCTTCCTGCAGCGGGCGAAAATCGCGGGCATAGACGGCATTGCGCACCACCAGCTTGCCGTCCGGGGTCATCACAGTGCCGTTCCTGGCGATGCGGGTCGGCAAAACGCAATCAAACATATCCACGCCGCGCGCCACCCCTTCCACCAAACAATCGGGCGAGCCGACACCCATCAGATAGCGGGGCTTGCCCTCCGGCAACGCCGGAGTCAGGTAGTCGAGGCATTCATACATCAGGTCCTTGGGCTCGCCCACCGAGAGGCCGCCGATGCCGCAGCCGGGGAAATCAAGCTCGGTGATCTGCGCGGCGCTTTGCAGCCGCAAATCCCGATGCAGGCCGCCCTGGACGATGCCGAACAGGGATTGCCAGGGATGATCATGGGCCGCACGGCACCGCTTAGCCCAGGCATAAGTGCGGTCTGTGGCGCGCTCGACCTGCTGACGCGGCGCGGGATAGGGCGAGCATTCATCAAAGCACATGGCGATATCCGCGGAGAGGGCCATCTCGATCTCCATCACCCGCTCCGGGGTAAAGACATGGCTGCTGCCGTCGATATGCGAGGCAAAAACAGCGCCCTCGTCGCTCAGGCGGCGCAAATCAGCGAGGCTAAAGATCTGGAAGCCGCCGCTGTCCGTGAGGATAGGGCCGTCCCAATGCATGAAAGAATGCAGGCCGCCCGCTTCGGCCACCAGCTCATGACCGGGGCGCAGATAGAGGTGATACGTATTGCTGAGGATGATTTGCGCGCCCACCTGGCGCAGCTCCTCCGGCGTCATCGTTTTGACGGTGGCGCAGGTGCCGACCGGCATGAATACCGGCGTTTTTACCAGGCCATGCGGCGTGGTCAGCTCCCCGGCGCGCGCCGGGCCGTCGCTATGCGTTAATTGAAAACTAATGCTCATATAAGCTCCTTTGATCGATCAAGATGATGCCCGGCCGGCGGCACCGACGCAGCATAGCGGCGCAAATCCGGCCCGGGAACAAAACGAATTCGGCTTCTGCCGTGGCGGCGCTGAATCCGGCTCTAGGGATTGATGCCGCAAAATCGCCGCGGCATAGCGGTCGCCAGGGGCCGGAGCGGGCAATTTCCCCACCAGGCGCTGCAACAGCGTCCCGCAGCCTTGCGACATGGCTTCATGATCACATAATCAGCATGGCGTCGCCAAAGCTGTAAAAGCGGTATTGTTCCGCGATTGCGGCTTCATAGGCGGCAAGCACCTGCTCGCGGCCGGCAAAAGCCGCAACCAGCATGATGAGCGTGCTTTTGGGCAAATGGAAATTCGTGATCAGGCCGTCAACGATTTTAAAGCGGTAGCCGGGGTAAATATACTTATGCGTCCAGCCTTCGGCCGCAGTCAAGCTGCCGTCCTCCGCCGCCGCCGTCTCCAGCGTACGCACAGCCGTGGTGCCGACGGCGATCACCCGGCCTCCCGCTGCGCGCGCCGCTTTGATCGCGTCAGCCGCCTCGCCCGGCAGGCGATAAAATTCGCCATGCATCGTATGCCCCTCCACAGTGTCGGCTTTGACCGGGCGGAAGGTGCCAAGCCCCACATGCAGCATTACCTTGGCAATGCCTATCCCCTGCGCCTGCAGCTCCTGCATCAGCCGGGGCGTAAAATGCAATCCGGCGGTGGGCGCTGCGACTGAGCCTTTTTCCCGCGCGTATACCGGCTGATAGCGGTCCTGATCCGCAAGGGGCTTCTTGATATACGGCGGCAGCGGCATGGTGCCGAGCCGATCCAGCAAAGCCCAAAAATCCCCCTCCGCATGAAAACGGATTAGTCGCGTGCCGTCCTCGCCATGGCCTTCCACCACGGCTTGCAGCTCCGGCAGATCAAAGAAAAGCTCCGTGCCGGGCAGGGCTTTTTTGCCCGGCTTGACCAGGCATTGCCATAAATCTAACTCCAGCTGGCGCAGCAGCATCACTTCCACAATCGCGCCGCTCCCGCGCCGGGCGAACAGGCGGGCCGGCAGCACCTTCGTATCATTGATGACGAGAATATCAGGGGACCGCAATTCCTCGCCCAAGCGGTAAAAATGGCTATGGCGCAGTCCGCCGCCTTGTCTTTCCATAATCAGGAGCCGCGAGGCGTCTCTCGGCTCCAGTGGGTCCTGCGCGATTAATTCCTGAGGCAGGTTATAATCAAAATCCGCTACCTTCATCCTTTATTAGTAGGCCTCCGTTAATTCGATTCCCGTATTGCAGCAAAAATAATGCTCGATAATTTCGTCCCAGTCATAGCCGTCGTCCGCCATGGCGATAGCGCCGAATTGGCTCATGCCGACGCCATGGCCATAGCCGCGGCCATTGATGACGATCGTATTGCCGGTGGCGGCTTTTTTCGGCAGCTCGGCGAGCGTCGCCGCGCCGCGCACATAAACGCCGCTATTGCCGCCATTGGCCACCATGACGCCGCCGCCTTTGCTCATAGCGTACAGGCTGTCCAAAGCGGGGAGGGCGATTGCCGAGCCGCTGCCGCCCTTGATATAAGCGCCAACTTTCTGCGCGGTTTGGTCGGTGATGGTGATCAGGGAGCTTTTAAGATTAAGCAGGCTGCGCACAGCGTCTTTCGTGGCAGTGACGCTGCCCTTGCTGCCGCTGATGGTGACGCTCATAGCGCGGCCGGAAACGCTCGTCTGGCCGGCGCAGGTCAGGCTCATGCTGATACTTTTATATGCGCCGATATCGGTTTTGCCATAGCTGTTGGCCAAAGCCACCAATTGCTGCGGCGTGTATTCCACGGTCCAGGAATAAGTGGAAGCGCCATAGCTGCTGTATTTACCGGCCCAGGAATCATGAGGCGAGGGCACGCCCTTGATCGGCACCGCATTGCTCAACCAGACATTTTCAACATCTTCTGTATAACCGCCAGCATTGGAGCTGTAATAAGCGGAGATATAGCGGCCTTTATACATCAGCGCCTGGCCGCATGTTCTGTCCACCGCCTCGATGATGCGCTCGCTTTCGGCGTTTTTGCCGCCGTAGACCTGCGAGGAAGTGGTGCTGGTCAAATCATAATACACATGGGCCGGACTGCAATTGCCCAGCGCATAAGTGCGGGCCGCCACCGCCTGCGCCATGATGGCATTGATATGATAGCCATAGCCGATCTCCCGCCCCACTACGCCGTACAGATACAACTCCACTTTGACCTGATTGACCGCGTAATAGTAAACGCCGCTATTGACGGCCTTGAAGCAGCCGCGATAAGGGCTGCCGTTAAAAACGAAATAATCCGCGGCGCTCTCCGGCACCAGCAGATAAGGGCTGACGCCGCTATCGCTGAAACTACCGCTGCTGACGCTATAAGAGCTGGGGCCGCTCGTATAAAAAGTAATGCTGCCGGAGCTTAGCTCATACAGCGCGTCATCCGGATTGGCCGCGCTGGCGATATAGTAATCGCCGCTGCCGACGCTGACGGTAAAGGAAGCGGCCGAACTGGAGCCAAGCAGCAGCACGCGCACCTCATCGCCCGGCACATCCGCATAATCCACGGCGCGCGCCTCGGCCGCGGCGGGCAGCGCCAATAGCATGGCCATAGCCAGGACAGCAATCATATAAAAGCGTTTTATCATCGTTTTCTCCTTATATACTGCCCAAATAACGCTCTTTTTCGCTATAAATACAGCCGCAATACTTCTGCATATACAGACCCTGCTGCCGCGCTTTTTGTTGCCCGGCGCGGAAGCCCGGCCGCAAATCAAGATAAACGAATTCCAGGCCTTGCGCAGCCGCTATTTTTTCGCCTGTTTGCCGGATCTGCTCATGTTTTTGATAGGGGCTGATCAGCAATGTGGTGGAAAAGCGGCAATAGCCACGCTCGGCCGCCTGCTCCGCCGCTGCCCGCAAGCGGCTCTCATAGCAATAAGCGCAGCGGTCGGCCGGGGCGGCCGCCACGGCTGCCAGCCAATCCTCGAGGGGATAGCCATCCGCTATGGCATAAGGCAGGGACTCGCTCTCCATCAGCCGTATAAAAGATTCCCGTCGCGCTTTTTGCTCCTGCCAGGGCTGAATATTGGGATTATGGAAATAGCAAAAAGGCCGGTAGCCCTGAGCCTGAAACTGGGGCAGCGAACCAGTGGCGCAAGGGCCGCAGCAGCAATGCAGCAATAAATCCATTAGAATATACTCCCCTGGTCTGCGGCGGCGTTGCCGCGGGGCGGCTCCAGGCCAAAATAATCCCAGGCCAGCCGGGTGGCGAGGCGGCCGCGCGGCGTACGCTGCAGAAAACCAATCTTCATCAGATAAGGTTCGCAAACATCCTCAATCGTATTCAGACTCTCGGAAATGCTGGCGGCAATGCTCTCGGCGCCCACCGGGCCGCCGGCGTACTTTTCCAGCAGGGCCAGCATCATTTTACGGTCGACGATATCAAGGCCGTTTCCGTCGATGCCGAGCATGGTCAGCGCGCTGTCGGCGATGTCGCGGCTGATTATGCCGTCGCCTTTGACCTCGGCGAAATCGCGCAGGCGGCGCAGCAGGCGGTTGGCAATGCGCGGGGTGCCGCGGCTGCGGCGGCTGATCTCCACCGCGCCCTCCTCGGTCAGTTGCACGTCGAAAATGCGGGCGGAGCGGCGGATAATGGTCAGCAGTTCCTGCTCATCATAGAACTCAAGACGGCAGATAACGCCGAAGCGGTCGCGCAGCGGCGCCGAGAGCATGCCCGCCTGGGTGGTGGCGCCAATCAAAGTAAAAGGCGGCAAGGCGAAACGCAGGCTTTTGGCGCCCGGCCCCTTGCCGGTCATGATATCGATGCAATAATCCTCCATCGCCGGGTACAGCACTTCTTCCACGGCGCGGTTCAGGCGGTGAATCTCGTCGATGAACAGGATATCCCGCTCATCCAGGGCGGAGATGATCGCCGCCAAATCGCCCGGCCTGGTGATGGCAGGGCCGGAGGTGATACGGATATTGACGTTCAGCTCATTGGCGATGATCGAGGCGAGCGTGGTTTTGCCCAGACCCGGCGGGCCGTATAGCAGGACATGATCCAGCGCCTCGCCGCGCAACAGCGCCGCCTTGACGAAAATCTCGATATTCTCCTTTGTCTGCTCCTGACCGGTGTATTCGCGGAAGAAGCGAGGGCGGATGAATATTTCTTCCCCGTCTTCCATGAGCTGCTCCGGCGAGCTCAGGCGTTGTTCGTCCATGATATCCTTTCATTCCCTATGATTCGCTACGACCGCATGGCGATTTTCAAGGCTTCGCGCAGCAGCAGCTCAGGCGCTGCCTGTCCACCGAGCACAGCCTCGGCCTTGAGCGCCAATGCCCGCGCCTCGGTCGCCGTATAGCCCAATTGCTTCAACGCCGCCAGCAATTCAGCGTTGAGCTGCGCCTCCGCAGAAGCGGGCAAGCCGCCGGCCACAGCGGCTGTGGCGGGGAATTTATCCTTCAGCTCCAGCAGGATGCGTTCCGCCGTTTTTTTGCCCACGCCGGAGACTACTGTCAGGGCGTCTCTTTGCTGCCCGGTGATCGCCGTTGCCAGCCGCAGCGGAGACAGCTTATCAATGATGGCGAGCGCGGTTTTAGCGCCCACGCCGGTAACGGATAAAAGCAGGCGGAACAGCCGCAGCTGCTCCCTGTCGCCAAAGCCGAAAAGCAGCCAGCCGTCATCCCGCACCTGGAGATGGGTATGCAGCATAATCTCCTCACCCACCACAGGATAAGGATCAAGCATGGCATAAGGTACATACACGGATAAGCCCACTCCGCCCACCTGAACGGTCAGCGTATCTTCTTCCAGCGCTTCCACGCGGCCGCGCACAAATGCGATCATGATTTTCTCCCGGCCGCGGCCTGCTGCCGCGCCGCCGCGATACGGTCGCGGCTCCGGTAATAATGGGCATGGGTAATGGCGATGGCCAAAGCATCGGCCGCGTCGTCGTTCTTGGGCGGCTCGCCAAGGCTCAACAAGCGGCAGACCATATACTGGATCTGGCCTTTATCGGCGCGGCCGAATCCGGTCAGAGCCTGCTTAACCTGCAGCGGCGTGTATTCGGCGATCGCAAGCCCTCTTTGGGCGCAGCCCAGCAGCAACACGCCGCGCGCCTGGCCCACCGGTACGGCGGTCGTAACATTTTTATTAAAGAACAACTGCTCCACCGCCACCTGTTCAGGATTGAGCTTATCGAGGAGCTTTTGCAATGCGTCATAGAGCAGCAGCAGACGCTGAGCGGCGTCAAGACCGGCCGGGGTGCGCAAAGCGCCGTATTCCACCAGCGTATAGCCGCCCTTGACCTCCTCGATCATCCCATAGCCGGTAATGGCATTGCCCGGATCCAAACCCAGTATCCTCATGCTGCCTCCGCATCAAATCCTTATGCCCGCACATAGGCGTATCAGTGAACAATTCTACGGCGATTGTCGGATTCCTGCCCGGGCAATGGCATGGACAGCAGCCAAAACAAGCCCGGTACAGCCCCCTTCCGCCCGACCACCGGCTGTAGTCTGGCGGCAAAATATGACAAAATTTTGCCTTTCTTGTCATTTCCGCTCCGGGCGGCGCGTAATTTAGCATGGGGGTGAGCGGGATGAAAGTATTTTGTTTGCGGGGCCGGGCCGCCAAAATCACAGCGGCGGCCGGCGCCATATTGCTGCTATTTGCCCTGATGCTGATCTTTGGGCAACAGCCGCAGCCCGTTGCCGCCGTTCCCGCGGAGGCAGCGGCCGGCCGCCTAGTGCCGGTGTATGAGGTGGCGACCGAAAAACAAGCGGTGGCGATTAGCTTTGACGCGAGCTGGGGCGCTGAATACACAGTGCAAATCCTTGATATCCTCGATACATATGAGGCGGGGGCCACGTTTTTTCTCGTCAATATCTGGCTTGAGGATTACCCTGATATGGCGCGGGAGATCGCGGCGCGCGGGCATGAGATCGGCCTGCACAGCGTCAGCCACCCCCATTTTACGGAATTAAACGATGAGCAAATCCTGGCCGAGCTGCAGGATAATTATCAGATGATCGCCGATCTCACCGGCCATCTGCCCAAGCTGTTCCGGCCGCCCTTTGGCGATTATAACAGCCATGTGGTGGAAATGGTCAATTCCTGCGGCTACCAATGCATCCAGTGGAGCATTGATAGCCTGGACTGGCAGGACCTTTCCGCCGCGGAGATTACCAAGCGGGTGCTAAAGGATATTCATGCCGGCGATATCGTACTCTTCCATAATAATGGGCTGCATACGGCTGAAGCGCTGCCCGGCATACTAGAGGAGCTGGGGCAAAGAAGGCTTTCCGTGGTCGGCGTCTCTGACTTGCTGCTGCCGGGCGAATGCTATACCGACGTCAACGGCGTGCAAAGACCAAAATAAACTTGACATCAGGCGCTGCTTACGCTACACTAAAGTTAATAAATGCATATGGGCAGGGGAGCAATTTGCTGAGAGGAGACAAAAAGTCTCGACCCTTAACCTGATCCGGGTAATGCCGGCGGAGGGAGCTGTTTTTCTCATAGTTGTCCTGCCGGACAACTTTTTTTCTTGCCCGGCCCTGCCGCGCAATTTTAGGAGCCGCTTATGCGCCGCTTTAAGCAAACCGATATGCTCTATCCCCTGCTCGGGGTAATGCTGTTCCTTCTGCTCTGGCAGGCGGCGGCCACTTGGCTGGTCGCCCGCGAATGGATTTTGCCCTCGCCGCTCGCTGTGGCGCGGGCCTTTGCCGCCAATATGCCGCTGCTGCTGCGCCATAGCCTTTATACGCTTGGCGAGGCCGCGGCCGGCATGGCGCTCGCCGTGCTGCTGGCTATGATCATAGCCTGGCTGCTCTCGCTGTCGCAGGCCATGCGCAAGGCTATATACCCGCTGCTGCTCGCCTCGCAGATGGTGCCGATCATTGTGCTGGCGCCGCTGTTCATCATCTGGTTCGGCTATGGCCTGCTGCCGAAAATTCTCGTAGTGGTGCTGATTTGCTTTTTCCCCGCCGCAATCAATATCCTGGCCGGACTAAACGCCAGCGATGCCGAGATGCTGGCCTTTTATAGCACGCTCGGCTTGAATAAGCGGCAATTGCTGTTTAAGGTGCGCTTGCCCCAGGCTCTGCCCTATTTTTTTAGCGGCCTGCGCATCGCCGCGGTTTACAGCGTGATGGGCGCCGTGATCGGCGAATGGCTGGGCGCGCAGGCAGGCCTGGGGCTGCTGCTCGTGCGAGCGCAGCAAAGCTTCGATCTGCCGCTGGCCTTTGCCGCCATCCTCGCCATCATTATCTGGAGCAGCCTGATTTTTCTCTTGGTGGCGCTTGTCGAGCGGCGCGCCCTCTCCTGGCAGCATTATCTCAACAGTGAAAAATGGCGGGTCTGAACTCTAGCCCCGCCATCATATAAATTTATAGAAAGGCATGTGGACCCAATGAAAAAAATCCTGCTCATCCTCTTAGCCTTGCTGACGCTGCCGCTTTTTGCCGCTTGCGGCGAACAAAAAGCACAGGACCTGACCAAAATCACTGTGGTGCTGGATTGGGTACCCAATATCAATCATAGCGGATTGTATGTGGCCGAGGCCCAAGGCTATTTTGCCGAGCAAGGCCTTGCGGTGGACATTGTCCAGCCGGGCGATAATTATGCGCTGCAACTCGTAGCCGCCGGGCAGGCTGAGTTCGGCTTTAGCTATCAGGAGGAAGTAACATTTGCCCGCGACCAGCATATACCCGTCATGTCAGTCGCGGCGGTGATCCAGCATAATACCTCCTGCTTCGCGGCGCCCGCGGCGAAGCAGGTCAAAAGCGTGGCAGATTTTGCCGGCAAAAAATACGGCGGCTGGGGCGGTATCGTTGAGGAAGCGCTGCTCAGCTATGTGGCGGAAAGCGAAAATTTTGCCGCCCCGGTACAGATCATCAATATCGGCAGCAGCGATTTTTTTGCCGCGACCGAAAGCAATATTGATTTTAGCTGGATTTACTACGGCGTCACCGGCATCGAGGCCGAGTTGCGCGGGCTGCAGCTCGACACCATTTATATACGCGATATTGATCCGGCTTTTGATTATTATACGCCGGTACTCGTCGCTGCGGAAGACTGGCTCGCTGACAATGGCGACATGGCCAAAAAATTCCTTGCCGCTGTCAGCCAAGGCTATCAATACGCGGACAGCCATCCTGAGCAAGCGGCTGCCATCCTGCTCGCGGCAGCGCCGGAGCTGGACGCGGAGCTGATCTTGGCCGGGCAGTCCTGGCTAGCCGGCCAATATCAGGCTGAGGCCGCCTACTGGGGCGAGCAGCAAACAGCGGTGTGGCAGGGCTTTGGCGATTGGCTGTATCAGCGCGGCCTGCTCGCTAACCCCTGGGACGCGGACGCAGCTTTTACAAATGAGTTTCTGCCGCAATAACGCCGCCGGGGCAAAGCAATACGATAAAATGTACTGCAAAGTCAGGAGCCAAATGCAAATCAAGCTGCAACAGGTAGAAAAATATTTCCGCCTCAACAATGAGCGAATCAAAGTGGTGGACAATGTCTCCTTCAGCGTGGAGCAAGGGCGCTGCAGCGCCCTGCTTGGGCCTTCGGGCTGCGGCAAAAGCACGCTGCTGGCCATGATCGCCGGCTTTTTCCCGCCGGATGGGGGCAAGATCGAGGTTGAGGGCCGCATCAGCTTATGCCTGCAGCGCGATCTGCTGCTGCCCTGGCGCGATCTCCTCGCCAATGTCTGCCTGCCGGTAGAGGCGCGAGATAAATCCGCCCTGCCTGCGGCGCGGCAGGAGGCGGAGCAATATTTGCCGCTTTTTGGCCTGGAAGGATTTGGCGGGAGCTACCCGGCTCAGCTCTCCGGCGGCATGGCAAGCCGCGCCTCCCTGCTGCGCGCTCTGATGGCGGGCGGCGATTTCTGGCTGCTCGACGAGCCTTTCGCCAAATTGGACGCTCTGACCAAGGAGGATTTGCAGCTTTGGCTGCGCGGAATCATCGACCGCTTCCATCCCGGCGTCTTGCTGATTACCCATGATATAGACGAGGCCCTGCTGCTCGCGGATGAGATTTGCCTCCTGTCACCCCGCCCCTGCCGCCTGCTCGCCCGGCTGACCACGCCGCGCGGCCGGGGCATGGAGGCCGACGCTCAGGAACTCGCCGCGCTGAAAGCTGAAATACGGCGGCTGCTGGGCATTGCCGCCTAAAAATTTTTGTTTGGATGGATTAGCAAGGAAATAAGATGCCAAAATAATTCCGGGCGACGAATTCCGGCTTTATTTTTCCTTTTGAAAGGATTTACCGCTTTCGTCTTTAATATCTCCTTTATGAAAGGTAAACGCTGATTTGTCAATCTAGGCGCCTTGAGGCACGGAAACTAACCAGCGTTTCTTTATGTTGCCTTGCCGGCTGTCGCGCCGGCTTTCAGCCTTGGACGGCGACGCCTACCGGGAATTATTTGCTTCCCGTTTGACAATAAAAATCTACAGGGGGTAAAAAATGGACTGCCAGAACGCCATGGTTAACCAGTTCATCAAAGAGGCGGCGGAGCTGCTGCAGCCGGAGCGCATCGTCTGGATCGACGGCAGCGAGCAGCAAACCGAGGAACTGCGCCGCCTGGGCTGTGAGCGCGGAGAAATGATCCGGCTTAACCAGGAGAAGCTTCCCAATTGCTACTATCACCGTACCGCTGTCAATGACGTTTCCCGGGTGGAAGACCGCACCTTCATCTGCAGCCGCGAAAAAAAACATGCCGGCGCTACCAATAACTGGATGGAGCCGCGGCGGGCTTATGCCCTGACCGACGGCATTATGCGCGGCCGCATGAAAGGCCGCACCATGTATGTCATCCCTTTTTCCATGGGCGTGGTATCCTCTCCCTTTTCCAAAATCGGCATCGAGCTGACCGACAGCATTTATGTGGTTTTGAATATGCTGATCATGACCCGCTGCGGCGAACAGGTGATCCGCGCTTTGGGCGACAGCAATGATTTCGTGCGCGGGCTGCACGCTTTATGCGATATTGACGAGCAAAAACGCTATATCCTGCAATTCCCCGAAGACAATGCCATCCGCTCCTGCAATAGCGGCTATGGCGGCAATGTGCTGCTCGGCAAAAAATGCTTTGCCCTGCGCATCGCCTCCTACCAAGGCTGGAAAGAGGGCTGGATGGCCGAGCATATGCTGATTCTGGGGCTGGAAAACCCTGCGGGCGACGTGCGTTATATCGCCGCCGCCTTCCCCTCGGCCTGCGGCAAGACAAATCTGGCCATGCTCATCCCGCCCGAGGGCTATCGGATCAAAGGCTACCGCGTCTGGACTGTGGGCGATGATATCGCCTGGATCCGCGTTGGCCCGGACGGCCGTTTCTATGCCCAAAACCCGGAGGCCGGCTTCTTCGGCGTAGCCCCCGGCACGAATGAAAAATCAAATCCCAATGCGCTCGCCTGCACGAATGAAGGCACTATCTTCACTAATGTGGCGCTGAAGCCCGACGGCACCGTATGGTGGGAGGGGCTGGATAAGAATCCGCCGCGCGACGCGCTCGATTGGACCGGCAAGCCCTGGGACCCGGATTCCGGCGTCAAAGGCGCTCATCCCAATTCCCGCTTCACGGCGCCGGCCCGCAATTGCCCCTGCATCTCGCCCGAATGGGAAAATCCTGCCGGCGTGCCGCTTGAGGCCATTATCTTCGGCGGCCGCCGCGCTAAGACGGCGCCGCTCGTCTACCAATCCCGCGACTGGGATCACGGTGTTTTTGTCGGCTCGATCATGGCCTCAGAGACAACGGCGGCCGCCACGGGCGCTGTGGGTGTGCCGCGGCGCGATCCCATGTCCATGCTGCCCTTCTGTGGCTATGATATGGGCGATTATTTTCAGCATTGGCTGGATATGGGTAAAATGACCACCGACGATAAATTACCGAAAATTTTTAATGTCAACTGGTTCCGCCTTGACGACAAAGGCAATTTCATCTGGCCCGGCTTTGGCGAAAATTTCCGCGTCCTGCAATGGATCATCGCCCGCTGCCTGGGCGAAGTGGACGCCGTGGAGACGCCGATCGGCTGGGTGCCTTATCCCGAGGATATCCATATTGAGGGACTGGATTATCAAATCTGCCCCAACCATCGGTTCGGCGAGGAAGATTTACGCCGCCTGCTCACGATCGAGAATTCCCTGTGGCTTGACGAAGTGGCCGATATCCGCGCATTTTACGCCAAAATCGGTAAAACCGTACCCGCTAAGCTGATCAAAGAGCTGAATAAAATGGAGGCGCGGCTGCGCGAAGACGCTAAAGCTTAAGATAATTTGCGCAATAAAAAATAAAAGCCGGCTGCAATGGCCGGCCCGGGAAAAAATATACTTGTCAAAGCCTATTTGATTATGATATAATGCAAAAGCTGTTTTATGAGCCGGTCCGCTGCCGCTCGCATGACAATACCGCGGGAATGAACGGCTGACGCATAAGGAGGAATTATGAGCAATATCATCGACGTTTTAGAACAAGAGCAATTAAAGCAGGATCTGCCGGCTTTTCGCCCCGGCGATACCGTTCAGGTACACGTCAAGGTCGTGGAAGGCGCGCGCGAACGCATCCAGGTTTTTGAAGGCGTAGTCCTGACAATCAAAGGCGGCGGCATCCGGGAAACATTCACCGTGCGCCGGGTCGCCTACGGCGTGGGCGTAGAGCGGACTTTCCCGCTGCATTCTCCCCGCGTCGCCAAAATCGTGGTCAAGCGCCAGGGCAAAGTGCGCCGGGCCAAGCTGTATTATCTGAAGAACCTCACCGGCAAAGCCGCGCGCATCAAAGAAATCCGGCGCAATAAATAGCGCCGCGCTCCCTGTTTACCGAAGGGCTTTATGCCCTTCATTTCTTTTGGCAGAACGCCGGCCGCGGCGAGAAACTATTGGCAATATTTCACATCTATGATATACTGATTCCATTGGACAGACTAAGCCTTGGAGGTTCAGCATTTATGATTTCGACCAATGATTTCAAGACCGGGGTATCCGTAGAAATCGACGGCGACGCTTATATCGTCGTGGATTTCCAGCATGTCAAGCCGGGCAAGGGCGCGGCTTTTGTGCGCGCCAAGATGCGCAATACCCGTACCAGCGCTGTGATCGAGCGTACCTTCAATGCGGGCGAGAAATTGCCCAAGGCGCATCTCGAGCGCAGGGAAATGCAGTATCTCTACCATGACGGCACCTATTATGTGTTCATGGACGTAGAAAACTATGAGCAAAGCCTGCTCACGGATGAACAGATGGCCGACGCCAAAAATTATCTCAAAGAGAATATGAATATTTCCGTGCTGTCCTATAAAAGCAGTATCCTCGGCGTGGATCTGCCTTCCAATGTGGAGCTGGAAGTGATCGAGACCGAACCGGGCATCAAAGGCGATACCGCCTCCGGCGGCAATAAGCCCGCCACTTTAGAAACCGGCTGCGTGGTGCGGGTGCCTTTCTTCATCAATGTCGGCGACCGCATCAAGGTCAATACCCAAACCGGCGAATATATTGAGCGCTGCAAGGCCTAAACCGCCTGCCGCCGGTTATTGTAAAATTTTGCTTGTCATGAAGCTTTGGCTTCGGGATACCATATTAGTTGAACTATCGGCAGACGAAAGGGGGCTTTTCCATGAAAGATTTGCAACACAAAATAGCTTATCTGCAGGGCCAGGCGGAAGGAATGAATCTGGCTGATTCTCCGGAGGGCAAAGTGATTGCCAAAATGCTCGAGGTTTTGGAGGATGTGGCTGATTATCTGGATTATCTCGACGAGGGCCAGGAGGATCTCGAGGATTATCTGGAAAGCGTGGACAGCGATCTGGCCGATATCGAGGATATTGTCTTCGGCGACGAGGATGATGAGGATGATTCGGTGGAAGTGGAATGTCCAAACTGCCATGAACAAGTCTTCTTTGACGCCTCGATCCTGGATGATGAGGATTTGATCGAGGTCACCTGCCCGGTCTGCGACGCGGTCGTCTATGTTAACCATGATGAAGAAGACGAACTCAGCGGCGATGACGGTGATGATTCCTGCGGTTGCGGCTGCGGCTGCGATAAATGCGATTAAAACCGTCTTAGCCCGCTAAAGGCAAGTCTTAGCGCCACAAAAAGTCAATATAATCCGTTCTAAGAACCGCCTTTGTCTAATAGGATAAACTATCCTCTTGGACAAGGCGGTTTTTCATATGGAAAAGATGATTTACCGGCAAATTCTACCTTACTTACCGCTGGAGCTGCGGCAAATCCTGCTCGACAGCGACGAGCATCGGCTGGTCGCTTTAGAGGAATTGCGGCTGCGGCCGCTGCTGCCTCCTCTGCTGCGTTTTAGCCATGACGAGGCTTTCCTCGCCGCGGACGGCAGTCTGACGGAGCATCCGCAGGCCGGGCGGCCCTTAAGCGAATCCGAATTACGCAAAATAGTGCTGCTGCTGTCAGACTCCTCGTTTTACGCTATTGAGGAGGAACTACGGCGCGGCTATATCACTTTGCCGGGCGGCCACCGCGCCGGGCTATGCGGTCGCGCCGTACTAAGCGGCGGCGCGGTCAAAACGCTTAAAGATATCTCCGCCGTCAATATCCGCATCGCCCGGCCGATTATGGGCCTGGCAGCGCCGCTTCTGCCACGGCTGGTTGACGCCAATGGCCGGCTGCTGCATACCTTGATCGTTTCCGAGCCGCGCGGCGGCAAAACGACCCTGCTGCGCGATCTGACCCGCGTGGTCAGCGACGGCGAGGGCGTGCGCCCGCTGCGAATGGGCGTGATCGACGAGCGCTCGGAGCTGGCCGCCATGCGCGGCGGCATCCCCCAATTGCCCATCGGCATCCGTAGCGATGTTATGGACGGCTGCCCCAAGGCCGAGGGCATCAATATGCTGCTGCGCTCCATGGGACCAGAGGCGCTCGTCTGCGATGAGATCGGCCGGCCGGAGGACGCGGCGGCTATTATGGAAGCGATTAATGGCGGCGTGAAAATGCTTTGCAGCGCCCATGGCGCCAGCATTGAGGAAATCATCAGCCGGCCCGTGCTTGCGCAGTTGATTCACCAGCGGGCTTTCGAGCGCATTGTCCTGCTTTCGCGGAGGGAGGGGCCAGGCACCCTGGAATGGATTCGGGACGGCTCCTTAGAGGCGTGTTGAGGCTGCTGGGCGCTGTGCTGATCCTCGCCGCCTGCGTCCTGCTCGGCCAAATGCTCTCGCGGCGACTGCGGGAACGGCGGCTTTTTCTGCGCGGCTGTCATCAGGGATTGCTGGCCCTGATGCGGGAAATCGACTATGCCGCCTCGCCGATGCGGCGCGCCCTGCCGGCGGCGGCGGAACCTGCCGGCCCGGCGGCGCAGCTGTTCCTGCGCGCTGCCGAATTGCTGGCCGGCAGTCCCGGCTGCACTGCCGGGGAGGCCTGGCTAAAGGCCCTTGACGAGCAGCCGGCGCTCGCGGACGAAGACAGGCGGCTGCTGTCGCTGCTCAGCGAAGGATTGGGGCTAAGCGATGCCGCCTCCCAGCTCAAAGCGTTGGAATTGCTGCGGCAGAGGCTGGAGGCTGCCGAGACCGGGGCAGCGGAGCAAATGGCCCGCTACGGGAAAATCTGGCGCAGCCTGGGCTGGAGCATGGGCGCGATCTTGATACTGTTATTGCTGTAGCGCTTTTGCTGCGGCGGTCAAAGGGAGGGCATATGGAAGACGTATCCATTATCTTTTTTCTCATGGCGCTTGCCATCGGCATCACTATTCTGCATACCTTCCTCAAACAAGCGGGCCGGGACGAATTCGCCTATCTGGCCCTGGTGGTAGGGCTGGCGATTGGCCTGATCAAAATTCTGCCCCTGATCAAAGACTTGTTCGCCGGGGTGCAGGAGGTGTTCAAGCTTTATGACTAGCGCCGGCGTCATCAGCCTGATCGGCCTGGCTCTGGTGGCTACCGTCATTGTCCTGCTGCTCAAGGAAAGCCGGCTGACGACGCTGGCTTTGCTGACGGCTTTGGCGGCCGGCGCGCTAATCCTCATCCGCCTGCTGCCCTCGCTCTCCGACCTGCTGGAGGGCTATCAAGCCCTGGGCGCGGTCAGCGGGGTCAGCAGTTACTATTTCGGGCTGATCCTAAAAATCATCGGCATCGCCTATATCTGCGAATTCTGCGCCCAGTTGTGCCGCGACGCGGCGCAAAACGCCCTGGCGCTGAAAATCGAGCTGGCGGCCAAGGTGGGCATCCTCATGCTCGCCCTGCCGGTATTATCCTCAATCGTCAAAACCGTGATCGACCTGTTTTAAGAACTTAGGGGGAAAAATGCAAAAAATCCTTGCGCTGGCCATACTGCTAATCTTGCTGCTGCCCGCCCCGGCCCTGGCCGCCACGGAGCAAAACGCCGCCGCGCCGGACGACGCGGAGCAGGGCCTGATACTTCAGGACACACAGCCTATGCCGCTGACAATGGGCGATCTGGCCGGGCAATTGGATATGGCGGAATTCGAGGCCCGGCTGGCTGATGTGGATGCGCTGCTGCGGCAGGAAGACGCCGGCGTCACCATGAGCGAAATATGGCAGGGGCTGCTCAGCGGCAAACGACAATTCGATCTCACCGAAATCTGGCAGACGCTGCGGGCTTTGCTTTTTGCCAATATCCGCAGCAGCGGCTCTCTTTTGGGACAATTGTTATTGCTTTCCCTGCTGGCAATTTTGCTTACCCTGCTCAAGGACAACTTTGCCGGCGGCGAGATCGCCCAGATCGGCCGCTGGGTGATCTACCTGCTGCTGATCGGCCTGGCGGTATTGGCTTTCATGCCATCGCTGGCGCGCGCCACAGCCACGGTGGAGATGATCCGCGATTTGATCTATGCCCTGCTGCCGCTGCTCATACCGCTGCTGGCCGCAATCGGCGGCGTCACGACCGCCGGCATCGTCAGCCCGGCTTTACTCTTTGCCATCTCGGTGATGATGAGCCTGATGGCTAATCTGATTTTCCCGCTGATTTGCTTTTCCGCCATCCTGCGCATTTGCGGCGGCTTGGCGCCCCGCCTCTCCCTGGAAAAGATGGCCGCCCTATTCAAGGATGTGGCCCTGGGGTTGATGGGCGTTGTGGCTACGGTATTTATCGCTTTTCTCGGCCTGACCGGCATGTCGACCGCCTCTTGGGACGGCCTGGCGGTGAAAGCGGTCAAAACCGCCAGCGGCGCCTTTATCCCCGTGGTGGGGCGCTCAATCGCCGACGTCATGGACAGCGTGCTTGGCACGGCCCTAGTGCTGAAAAACGCTCTGGGGCTGGTCGGCGCCGTGGCTATCCTTTTCATCTGTGCATTACCGGCGATGCAAATTCTCTTGCAGGCTCTGGTATTCCGCATTGCCGGAGCGCTGATCCAGCCGCTGGGCGAGGAAAAACTGGCTGAGGCGGTGACAGGTATGGGCAATAGCCTGATCCTGCTTTTCGCCAGCCTAACCGTTTGCGGGCTATTCGCTTATTTTACCCTGGCGCTGCTAGTGGGCCTGGGCAATATCACGATGATGATGCGCTGATTGGGAGAGCATATGGATACTTTGACGGAAATCGTGCGCAATGTGGTAGCTCTGGTTCTCGTTTTTTCCTGCCTGGAATTATTCCTGCCGGCGGGCGAATTGGCCCGTTTTGTCCGCCTGGCCTGCGGGCTGATCCTTCTCGCCTTAATCATCGTACCTGCGGCCGAAGCCCTAAGCGGCTGGCAATGGCACAAGCCGGCCTGGGCGGAAAGCGGCCGGGTCTCGGCGAATTTTGACGAAAACAGCGAGGCGCTGACCTTGTTTTTGCAGGAGCGGGCCATGAGTGAATACGAGGTTGATGCCGCGCGGCAAATCGCCGCTGTCGCCGCATTGGCGGCAGGGGTTACATCCTGCGAGGCCGCTGTACTGACGGATGAGGACGGCGTTATTCTGCGAGCGGAAATCAATGCCGGAATCGAGCCGGGTCTGGAAGCAAGCGCTGTGCGCGAGGAGATCAGTTCCCTGCTCAGCCGCTTTTTCAATCTGGCGCCGCCTAAACTATGTATTGAAATCAGGGAGGGTGCATGATGGAGCAAGATAAACAAAAGCATAATAAAGATCGCTTGTTGAGCAGGCTGCGCCACTTAACGGACAAAGAAAAAAAGCTTTTCTTCAAGCTGGCGCTATGCCTTCTCGCCGGCATCGCGCTGATGTATGTGGCGCGCGGCGCAGGCGGCAAGGATATACCAGAGTCCGCCGCCGTGGCGCAAGACAGGGCCGCCGTCGCGGGCAATGATTATTATGACGAGGAAGCAACGCTCGAGGCCAAGCTGGTGACGATACTTGCCCAGGTCAAGGGCGCGGGAGCGGTGGCGGTGGCTCTGACCTTCGCCGAAAGCGTCGAGTCTGTGTACGCCGAGGAGGAGGAGCAGGCCGTATCTGTTGATCAAAGCCAAAGCAGCATCGCTTTGGCCGCGATCAATAATAATCCGGTGCTAATCAAGCAAAGGCTGCCCAAGGTTCTTGGGGTGGTGATCGTGGCGGAGGGGGCGGGCGATCCGCTCGTTAGGGAGCGCCTCTATCAGGCAGCAGCCTCGCTGCTGGGCTTAAACGCCGCCCAGATAGCTGTGATCGAAGGCAATATGGCGCCGTAGGCAAAAAAAGAAGGGGGCAGCATGATGAAAAAAATCTTCAAAAGCAGGCGGCCCATAGCCCGCCTGGTGTTTACGGCTTTTATTATTTTCTGCCTGGCTGTTCTAGCCTGGGATGTGAAGCAAAACGGCTTTAGCGCCGCCTGGGGCGCCTTGCCCGCGGCCGAAGTGGATTTACCGGCGCCCGCGGATGACGCGGCCGGCAATGAGATAGTCTTGATCGCGGAGCAGCCGTCAAGCGGCAATGCGGGGGCTGACGACGCGGCGCGGGCGGATACGGAAGCGGCGGCGCAATTCGCCAGCCTGCGTCTGGAGCGGGAACAGGCGCGCGGCGCGCAGCTAAAACTCTTGGGCGATATCATCGCCGACCCCCATACCTCGCCCGGCATCCTTGAGGACGCGGAGCAGCGGCGATTGATACTCGCCGCCGCCGCTGAGGGTGAGTTGCTGGCGGAATCGCTGCTTGCAGCCAAGGGCTATGGCGAAACAGTAGTCATACGCGGCGACCAGAACGCCACCGTGATCGTTGATCAGGATATCGAAATCAGCGACGCCGCAATTATCGCCGATATTGTCAATAAAACGACGGATTGCGGCTTTGAAAATGTAGTTATTGTAAATAGGCGCGATTATTGATATAATATATAATAATCTATTCATCGGCTTGATTAAACAAGCTAGAATCAAAGGGTAGTCCAGGGTTTGATCGGTAATGATTAAGCGGATGAATAAAAACACATAATTGCTTATAGAAAAGTCAAATTAAAGGAGAGCTGACCATGAGCGTTGATACCGAAGAAAAAGTAGCCGAAAACACTTTAGAAGGCAGCGGCGCCGGTACGGTTAAAATCGCTTCTGACGTGGTGGCGACCATTGCCGGTTTAGCGGCGGCGGATGTACCCGGCATCGCCGGAATGAGCGGCGGGGTGGCCGGCGGCATTGCCGAGCTGCTGGGCCGGAAGAATCTGACCAAGGGTGTGAAGGTGGAGATCCTCGATCAAGAAGCCACGATCGATATTTTCACCATCGTCGAGTACGGCGTCGCCATCGCCCAGGTGGCGCTGGAAGTGCAAAAAGCGGTGAAGGATGCCGTGGAGAGCATGACAGGGCTGAAATGCTCTGCCGTCAATATCCATATTCAGGGCGTGACTTTCCCCGCGGGGCAGAACGCAGCGGCCAAAACCGAGGAATAACCTGCCTTCGGGCGGCTTTGAGCCAGTCTTGGAGCCGCCCGGACGCGGGCAGTTAAAGGAGGACAACCTATGGCAGCTCTACGCCGGGTTTTATTGGCTTTTTGGGGTTTGCTGTGCGCCGCGGTGGCTGTGCTGCTCGCGGTGATGCTGGTAAACACCAGACTGGCCTTTGCCATTATCGATGTATTGGACAAGTATCTTTTATATAATATGACCTTGTCTTTCCTTGAGGACAGCGGCATCTGGATGGTGATCGTCATCGGCCTCGTCCTGCTGGCCTTCGGCGTATTTTGCCTCATAGTCGCCTTGGCCCCCAAGCGCGTGGTCAAAAAGCTGCGCGTAGCCACGGTGGAGGGCGGCGCGGTGGATATCAGCATCTCCGCCCTGCAAAGCGTGGTCAAAAAAGCGGCTCTTGCTAACGCCGACGTGCAAACAGTGGAATCAAAACTGCTCGTAAAAAATAATGGCCTTCATGTTTTGCTCAATATTGCCGTGCCGGACGGAATCTCAGTACCGGAAGTCGGCAATCAGGTGCGTGAAGAGGTCAAAACGCAGTTGGAAGCAATGGCCGGTATTGCCCCCGCCGAGGTCAGAGTGATCATAACCGCTGTTCTAGATAAAAAAGAGGAGGATAACGGCGGTGGAAATGGATAAACAACTGCTCGAGCTATGGCGCAATCATAAATGGAAGATTATCCTTGCTGCAGGCGGCTTTTTCTTCGCTTTGCTGGCGATTCATTATTCGTTCCTCAAAGCCATTTTCATCTATTTATGCATAGCCCTTGGCGTCTGGGGCGGCCGCATCATCGATAAAAAAACGCATCTGCGCCAATCAGTGGAGGATTTTTTCCGCAATGACTGATCAAGGGAAAATCCGCGTCTTCCCAGCGCCCCCCGTGAATAAACCGCAAGTCCGCGCACCGCGCAAGCCAGCGGCGACCGTACCGCCGGCGCCTTTGACCGCGGAGGAGATAGCGGCCAAATTTATCATCCTCAACCAGGAGGATTATCGCCAGTTGGCGGCTGCGCCGCGCCGCCGCGCCCGCGAAGCTGCTCTGGCTTTGCTGTTCCAGATCGATTTGGGCGGCGATTGGCAGCATGCGCAGACCGTGCTCAGCGACATCGGCCTCAAAAAAAGCCATGCCGCCTTTGCCCTGACCCTGGCGCAAAACGCCGACGCTGACCGCGACTCTAGCGATCCTCTGATCAGCCGCTACTCCCGCGAATGGTCTTTGGAGCGGCTGGCCGCCGTCGACCGCTGCGTGCTGCGCCTGGCCATCTCCGAGCTGCTGCGCTCCCCTGCGGAGCAAGCCAATATCATCATTAATGAGGCGATAGAGCTGGGCAAAAAATTCGGCGACGAAAACAGCGGCGCCTATATCAACGGCGTGCTCGACGCCATCCGTCTGCGGGACTTAAGCCCGGCGCCGGAAGCAGACCCAACGCCGCCTCGGGATACCAACACATGATTATGGCCCTTGACACCAGCTGCTATACCACCTCGGTGGCTATCATGGATACGGCAGGCCGTCTCATTTGCGATGTGAGACGGCCTTTGAGCGTGGAACGCGGCTGCCGCGGCCTGCGCCAAAGCGAAGCTCTGTTCGCCCATATACGCAATCTGCCGGGCGCGCTGGCCGAGGCTTTTGCCGTCTGCCCGGCGGCTTCGTTGACCCGGATCGCAGTCTCGACGCGGCCCCGTCCGGAGAGCGGCTCTTATATGCCCGTTTTTACCGCCGGCGCCAGCGCGGCCGAAACTTTATCCGCCGCCCTGCGCCTGCCTTTGCTCGGCCTCAGCCACCAGGAAGGGCATATTGCCGCGGCGCTGTGGTCGGCTGGGCTTGACTGGCAGGAGCCTTTCCTGGCCTGCCATCTGTCAGGCGGCACCGGCGAGCTGCTGCTGGTCACACCCCTGCCCGCCGCTGTATTACCCTCCGCTCCAGCGGGGCGCATCACCCCTGCCTGCTCTGCCGCCTACACTATCGAGATCATCGGCGATTGCGATCTGCCGCCGGGCCAATTCGTCGACCGCGTCGGCGTGGCGCTCGGCTTCGATTTCCCGGCCGGCGCTGCCCTTGACAGGCTGGCCGCAACGGCGATAAAGCGCGAATTCCGCTTAAGCGGCTCTGTGCAAGGCTGCAGCATCAGCTTTTCCGGGCCGGAATCAGCGGCGCAAAGGGCGATCAGCGCCGGCGTCGAGCCGGCGGAAATCGCCGCGGCTGTATTTGCCAATATCGGCAAAAGCTTGCGCAAGGCCATTGCCAGCGCCCGGGAGCTGCATCATCTGCGCCGCGTGCTGCTGATGGGCGGCGTGGCCGCGAGCGAAACCCTGCGTAGCTGCCTTTTACGGGAAAACCTGGCTTTCGCCACAGCCGCCTTTGCGGGAGATAATGCGGTTGGCCTGGCCGCTTTGTCTAAAAATATAAAAATAGGTTGAATTACCATTGACTAATCAAGGGGTTAAGTCTACAATATTGATGTATAAGTACATACAATTTTTGTTGAGTATAAGCATTTGTTTATACAATTTTTTTCTGGCATTTGCCATAAAAATACTAAGGAGGATACCATGTTTCAAATCGTCAAAAAACGGGTTCTCAACCCCACAGTGACCTATATGGAAATCAAGGCGCCTTATGTCGCCCGCAAAGCCCAGCCAGGTCAATTCATCATTTTTCGTATCGATGAAAACGGCGAAAGGGTTCCGCTGACCATTGCCGGTTATGACCGCGAGGCCGGCACTGTCACCATTATTTTCCAAAAGGTCGGCTATACAACCAATAAGCTGGATAGCATGAACGAGGGCGACTATCTGCTCGATTTCGTCGTCCCGCTCGGCAAGCCCTCTGAATTTGAAGGCATGAAAAAGGTCTGCGTCATCGGCGGCGGCCTTGGTGTGGCCATTGCCTATCCGCAAGCCAAAGCAATGCATGATCTGGGCATTGAGGTCGATTTTATCGTCGGCTTCCGCAATACTGACCTGATCATCCTGCAGGATGAATTCACCAATGCCTGCACCAATCTGATCATTATGACCGACGACGGCAGCAATGGCAATAAAGGCTTTGTCACCAATGCGCTTGCCGATCAGTTGGCGGCCGGCAGAGAATATGATACCGTAATCGCCATCGGCCCTCTTGTGATGATGAAAGCGGTTTGCGATATTACCAAAGAAAAAGGTATCCATACGATCATCAGCATGAACCCGATTATGGTGGACGGCACCGGCATGTGCGGTTGCTGCCGCCTCACCGTGGGCGGCGAGACAAAATTCGCCTGTGTTGACGGCCCGGATTTCGACGGCCATCAGGTGGACTTTGCCGAAGCCATGGCCCGCTCCCGCACTTATCAGGCGGAAGAAGCGGAAAGCATGAAAAAACATGAATGCCGTTTGACTGGGGGTGCTCGTTAATGGCTAATATGCGTTTAGATAAAAACCAAATGCCCGAGCAGGAACCGAATATCCGCAATAAAAACTTTAACGAGGTCGCGCTTGGTTATACAGAGGAAATGGCGATCGACGAAGCCAAACGCTGTCTGCAATGCAAAAACCGTCCCTGCGTCGCCGGCTGTCCGGTCAATGTAAAGATTCCGGAATTTATTGCGCTGGTCGCCGAAGGCAAATTCCTCGAGGCGGCCGAGGTCGTCAAGAGCACAAATAATCTGCCCGCTATCTGCGGCCGCGTTTGCCCGCAGGAAACGCAATGCGAAGAACTATGCCTGCGCGGCAAAAAAGGCGAACCG
>JAAYYR010000250.1 GCA_012515255.1 Clostridia bacterium
AGGCCTAAACCGCTTGCTTAGGCCGGACCACAAAAGATTATTACGCTGCCGCGCTCATCTGCCCGCGATAAGGCTCGGCTTTTATGCTTGGCGGCTTTCAGAAAATTGTCCGGGTTATTCCCCGAACCATGAAGAAACAAATCGTGGCGGATGCCGACTCTCCCCTGCTTGCAGGTATTCAGCGCCATTTGATCATTTTCGTTTGCAGTGAATCGACCAGCCGGCTTAATATGGTCACAACTAAGCCGACGACAATAATCCCGGCCACGACATTAGTATAATTCGCGTAATGGGTATAGTTGATAATATAAAAGCCCATGCCCTTCGTCGCGCCCATCATTTCCGCAAAAGTCAGCATCATCACGGAGGTCGTCAGGGTAACCTTAAGGCCCGAGACCACGCCGGGTATCACATAAGGCAGCAGAATCCTGCCGATCATCGTGGCATTGCCGACAGCGAGCACCCGCGCCGAATCAAGGATGCGCCGTTCAATGGAACCGACGCGGATGATGATGCTTAAAAAGGTGGGAAAGAAAATGCCGAGAAAAATGACAACAGCGGAGGCGCTGCGGAAAGTCGGCATCAGGGCGATCAGATAAGGCGCGAAAACAATCGGCGGTATAGGGGTTAAGACATTGGCGATGGGATAAAAAATCGCGCGCAGCCGGGGTATCCAGCCCACGGGCAACCCCAGCCCCACGCCTAGGCCAATGCCGAAGAAGAAGCCGATTAACAGCAATTCCATTGAGGCGACAATGCCGCCCAGCAATACTTCATATTGCGTGGCAAAGACATTAAACACATCTTCCGGCGCCGGTACGAGCACCGGATGCATTAGATTTAATTTGGTGGTTAAAATTTCCCACAGCAAAATAAATAGCCATACCAGGCTCATGATATCCGATGGCGCGGGCGTTGGCTCTTTTTGCCGCAGCAATTTATACAGATATAATGCCTCGCAAACACCGATCCCCACCAGCAAAGCCGCGCTGTCGGCGACCGGCTTTTGCCCGGGTGAAAAAACAAGGCCAATCAGCGCCGCCAGCAGTATATGCGCCAGTAAAAATGATTTATTGAAAATCCGCATCCGCAGCAAGCTCCCAATCAAGATAAAACAAATCTAACAGCTCCGCTTTAAGGCTTTCATAAGAAGCAGCGCCTGATATTTCCTCATGAAGGCGCGGCCGGGCATACGGCACCTTCAGTTCAGCCTCGATCTTCCCCGGACGCATAAAGACAATGCGGTCCGCAAGAAGAAGCGCCTCATCGATATCATGCGTCACAAAGAGCACCGTTTTTCTCCGGCTGCCCGCATCCCATAATTCCGCCAGGAGCTGCTGTAGTTCCGCCCTTCTTTTGGCGTCCAGAGCGCCGAATGGCTCATCCAAGAGCAAAATCGGCGAATCCATTGCCAAAGCGCGTGCAATCGCCACCCTTTGCTGCATGCCGCCTGATAGCTGATAGGGGTATTTCCCCCCTGCTTGCTCCATGCCGACCTTTTGCAAATACTCCTGTGCCAGTCGCAAAGCCTGGTTTTTTTTCAAAGTTTTTTTCGCCTGGCGGATGCCGAAAACGACATTGTTTTTGGCGGTCATCCAGGGGAATAAAGAATAATGCTGAAAAACCATAGCGCGATCCGTTCCCGGACCGTCTATGGGCCGGCCGCTCAGCTCAACCCGTCCGCCGTCAGGTAAGAGCAAGCCAGCGACGAGATTAAGCAGCGTGCTTTTGCCGCAACCGGAATGGCCGATGATGCAGACAAACTCTCCATCCCGGATATGCAAATCTACATCGCGCAGCACCAGGTCGGTTTGATGATGATCCTTATAGGCAAAACTTACATGGGAAATATCGATGGCAGCCATTGCCGCGCTCCTTAGCAAACAATTTTATCCGGCCTGCCAGCCAATAATGAAGCCGAGAAACTTGATTCAGATAAAAGATCGGTTAAAAATTATTGACGGCGAATTCATCCCGCAATTGGCTGAATATGGCATTATCCGGCTCGCGGCTGATCATTTCATTGAGCGCGTCCTCATAAATGGTCACGTCCACATGGTCAGCCATCTTGAAGGCGGTATCTGCGGCAATATCGCCATTGGCTTGCATAATTTCGTAGAATTCCACAACCTTGTTTTTATTGGGATCAAGGGAAATTATCATCGCATGATCGTATTCGCCCGCCAGGCCATACATGACCGCTTCCACATATTTGGCGTCCTGGCCGCAATAATCGACCAAAGCGTCGATGGCTGTTTGATGATCGGTAAGATAAGTCATATAACCGCGCAAAGCGGCTATTTCAAACTTGACCAATGCCTGCCGCTTAGCAGTTAAAGCGGCCCGGGAGGTCGTCTGGCGGCAGCAGGGGAAATCAGCGACAAAATCGCCTGCCCTGGCGACGACGACTAAGCCGGATTGCTGCGCAATATAGCCGTAACCGCTATTGACAAAGCCCATGTCCACCTCGCCTTTTTTCACGGCCTCGACAATGGAAGCCTGTGAATCCAAGTAAATGAATTGCGTATCGGCATTGGTATCGATACCGGCCTCGCGCAGAAAGCCTTTGATTACCATATGGCCTGTTTCCATGCGGTAGCAGCCAATCCTTTGCCCGCGAAAATCAGCGGCGCTGTTGATCGAGCCTGCTTTATCCGCAGTCACAATAATCTCGCTGCCCTCGGAGATGGTGCCGCCAAAAACGACCACATCCGAACCCTGGGCGACGAAAGTGCAGGTTGGGATCACGCCAAAAGGCAGGATGTCCAGCTTGCCCTGATCAACTGCCGTGAGCCCGTCCGCAAGATTAGAGATCGTTTCGAACTGTACGTCGACGCCTTCTTCCTCAAAATAGCCCAGCTGCTTGGCAATAATGATGCAGGCGGTTTTGATATCCAGACCGGCCATGCCCACCTTAAGCGTTTGCGTAGCCCCATTTTGTTCTGGGTCCGGGGCGGCGTCCACATCGGCGTCCGGGTTGCCGCAAGCGCACAACGCCGCCAGACAAAGAGCCAATAGTATGACCAAAGCTGATTTTATCCATTTGCTTTTCATATTCAACCTCCGTTTTTTGCCATAACAGCTATAAATAAACATTGCTCACCTATCATACATCGTCATCTATTAGACAAGGTCTAATCATGGGCTAAAAAAATACACCGCAGGATGATATGTTAATTATATTATAGATCATACCAACAAATCAATATTAAAAATATATGAAATTTGGTACTTTTGTTACTAGGGCTATTGCCAGCCAATAATATAACAGGGGATAAGGGCTAAACAAACGGCCGCCCTTATCCCCTGCATTGCCTCGTGAGGGCAAATTAATTACTGATAATTTTCACTTCAGTCTTTGCCAAAGCCTCCGCGATCAAGGCCTCGATATCAAGGGCTTCTTCCAGTTTTTGCGCTGCGGAAAGCAGCGGCCTGATTTTAGGATATTGCGGCAAAAAGACGGTACAGCAGTCTTCATAGGGCAAAATCGAGGTCTGGAAGCTGCCGAGCTGCTGTGCTTTTTGCATGATTTCCTCTTTATCCATGGCGATCAGGGGCCGCAGCACCGGCATTTGCGCCACCGCGTTGATGACCGCAAGGCTCTCCAGGGTCTGCGAGGCCACCTGCCCCACGCTTTCGCCGGTATAAAGCGCCAGGCAATGGCGGCTCTTGGCAATGCGCTCGGCGATACGATACATAAAGCGGCGCATGATAGTAATGCCGTATTCCTCGGCGCAATTGGCGTAAATCGCCTTTTGAATCTCGGTGAAATAGACCAGATGCAGACGTATTGGCCTGCCCTGCCAAAGAGCGAGTATTCTGCATAAATCATAGACTTTCTCTTTAGCGCGCTCTCCGGTAAAAGGAAAACTATGGAAGTGAATGGCCTCGATCGCAACACCCCGCTTCATAGCAAGCCAAGCGGCGACCGGGCTATCGATGCCGCCGGAGAGCATCACAGCCGCTTTGCCGCTACAGCCGACCGGCAGGCCGCCGGCGCAAGGGATGGTCTCGCCAAAGACAAAAGCGCCCTCGGAGCGGATCTCAATATCAATGGTGACCTGCGGCTTATGCATATCAGCTTCATAGCCCTCTAGTCGCTCCGACTCAAGCCGGGCGAAGATGGTATTGGCGATGCTGCGGCTGATCTCCGGCGAAATCATGGGGAAATTCTTATCGGTGCGGCGCGTTTCGACCTTGAAGGATCCGCCCCGGGGCAAAGCTTTATGCAAAGCCAGGTAAGCAGCATCCGCTATCGCCGACAGCTCTTTTTCCGTCTCCATGACCGGCGACAGCGAGTAGATGCCGAACACCCGGCGCAAGCGCTCGATAGCAGCCGCCTGTTGATCTGCATCGATCTCGAGCCAAAGACGGCCCCAGCTTACCCGCACCTGCGAATCTTTCAGGCCTTTTAGCGAAGCGCGGATATTCTCCGCCAGCCTGCCGACGAAAAGATGGCGGTTTTTGCCCTTTAAGCCCAGTTCACCATAACGGATAAGAATTAATTGCTTAGTCATGATCGCTTTTTACCTTTCACCGCAGCCTGGTTAAATCATTTTCTTCAGTAAATTGTAAACCTTGCGGCCTTCTTCCTGGCCGAGACGGCGGCGGATCATATTATAGAGGTCTGCCTTGCCGCCAGAATTATTAAGGTATCTGGCCACATCGACTAACCAAGGCTGCCCCGCCGCCTCGGGGATATGCTCGACGATATCCTCCTCATGATAAATAGGCCTGGCCTTTGCGGGCTCCGTAGGCTCCGCTTTGATTTTTTTGGCTGGTTCGCTCTTTTTTGCCTGGCCGCGCCGCGCGGGTTGTACTTTGGCGGCTTTAACATCATTGGCCCCATCAGCCGATTGCGCGGCTTCCGGCTTAGCGGCTGCTTTGTCTTCAGTTTTGGCTTCGATCTCTGCCGCGGGCTTGGCTGCCTGCTCGGTTTCCGGCAACGCAGCGCGGCCTGGTTTCCCGGCTGCCATCACTTCCTGCGGCAGTACAAACTCAATCACCTTGGGCGGGATTTTGCCGTCAGCGGCCGCATGCTTATTATCAGTCGTAAACCCTCTGCTCATTGTCATTGGCTCTGCCGCGGACGTCTCCGGCTTATCTACGGTGGCTGCGGCCTGGCTATGCCCGTCTTCCGGCGGCGTTGGCGCCGCAAGCCGCTGCGGCAAGGCTTTTTCCGCCGGCTCCGCAGAAGCGGCTGTTGGCTCAGCCGCAGGCTTGGCCTTGGCCGGGCGGCTTTTGCGCCGGGAGGCCAGAAGCTTGGCCAACGGGCTGTCTGTCTCGGCTTTGGGCTTGGCGTCTGCCTGCGTCTTTATTTCCGCAGCAATAGTCGCCTGTTGCTCAGCCGATCCGCCGTTTTGATTCTGCCGGGAAATCCTGATGCTGTCTACCAGGTTGATCTCCAGCCCTAAATTTGCTGATTTCCAAAAAGCAATCAGATGGCGGAAACCCTGGTCTTTGCTGACGATATAATATTTTTTCTCTTCTTTTTTGCCAACGAGGAAGCCAAGATACGTAGAAAGCTGATGGTCAAGGGCATTCTTGCCCCCGACGGCCGCCTTATAATAATAAAATTTGGCCTCTGATTGAATGATCTGTTCATGCAGTTCGAATGTCAGCCTTTTCCCATTATCGCTATAAAAAACATACACCTCGTCACCCTCATGTAAATTAAGGATGCCGCTTAATCCATCATAATGGACATTTTCAAAATCTATCAAATAGATACTCATAATCCTCTCCTTCGGGAGGCTATTTCCTCCCTTTACGTTTACCAAGATTAATCAGGCCGCTCAATTCATTGACCGTTTCGACTATCAGCCCCGCAGCCTGTACCGCTTCTTCCGGCGTATTATAGCGGCTGAATGAACAGCGGATTGCCGCATCCACCCGCTCTTTAGGCAAGCCCATGGCCTGCAGGATGCGGCTGCCGCGAGTGCTGCGCGAGGTGCAGGCGCTGCCCGCCGAGACATATAGGCCTTTCATCTCCAGGCTATGCAGCAAAACCTCGCTGCGGACGCCGGGCAGGGAGATATTGAGGATATGGCTGACCGCATGCTCATCCGCAGGGCCGTTGAGCAAAAGCTGTGGCAAGCCCCGGCGCAATTCGCTAAGGAATACATCCCGCACCTGGGCGATTGCCTCGCCGTGCAGCTCCATCCGGCTATAACACTCCTCCGCCGCCGCGACAAAAGCCATAATCCCGCTCATATTCTCCGTGCCTGAACGCAGGCCGCGCTCCTGGCCGCCACCCTGCATCAAGCTAGGCAGATTCACTCCCGCGCGCAGCCATAATAAGCCGATGCCCTTGGGAGCATGGATTTTATGGCCGCTCATCGTAACGGCGTCGGCCTGCCAATCAGCCAGAGGCAGCGGCAAGCGGCCGAAGCTTTGTACCGCGTCCACATGAAAGAGCGCCCTGGGGCTAAGGCGGCGAATCAACTGACCTGCCTGACGCAAGGGCTGAATCGCACCGGTCTCATTATTGACATGCATGATGCTAACCAAAATAGTCTGCTCATCCAGCAGCGGCTCCAATGCGTCCGGGTCAAACACTCCCTCTGCCGAGACCGGTATCAACTCCAGCTGATAGCCCAGCCCGGCAAGACGTTTGGCGGTTTCATGGACGGAAGGATGCTCTACCGCAGAAATAAGGATTTTCCCCTGCTTACCCGCTAATCGCGCCGCGCCATGCAGCACGATATTATTGCTCTCGGTGCCGCAGGACGTAAAATACAACTCGTCCGCGGCCACATGCAATAATCTTGCCAATGACGCCCGCGCCTCGCTTAAAGCATGAAAGGCGGCAACGCCTTTGCCATGAATGGAAGAGGGGTTGCCATAGTCCTCCCGCATCGCCCGCAAGGCGGCAGCGGCAGCCTGCTCAGAGACTCTGGTTGTGGCGCTGTTGTCGAAATAGATTTCCGTTTCTGTTTCACCTCCTCTGCTATAGTCTCACTAATAGCGCAAAAATGAGCCGGAGAGAAAACCTATCCGGCTCATCGGCTAAACTATGGGGAAAGCGGAACGACAGCAAATGCCGCCGGCCTATTGCTCCTGCCGGGAATCAAAGCATCGCCCCGGTATAGCTGTCAATCCACCAATCGTACGTTCCGTCAAATGTTTATTGGCCGGGCCGGTATTGCCCGTTATTATTGGAGAATAGCCAGCAATAAGGAAATGATCATAAAAGCCGCGGCGAGAATTTTAGTCATTTTGCCTAAAAACTCATCCAAACCTTTTTTCTTTCCGCCAAAAAAAGACTCGGCGCCGCCGGCGATCGAACCGGACAAACCGGCGCTTTTGCCGGATTGCAGCAGTACAACGCCTATCAATGCGCAGGCGATCAATAAATCAAATATCGTTAAAGCGATAGTCAAAAACTACACCCCCCAAGAGTTCCGCATAAAGCATGGATTAAGCAGTATTTTATCATATCCCCAGTAAAATAACAAGGAAAATAATTATTTGCCCCGCCGCTCTATTTAGCGCTGCCGCTTGCCATCGTCAAAGCCGCGAGACCGGGATATATGGCCCTTTCCGCCAAATCTTCCTCGATGCGTAATAATTGATTGTACTTGGCGACCCGGTCGCTGCGGGAGGGCGCGCCGGTTTTAATCTGCCCGGCATTGACCGCCACAGTGAGGTCGGCGATAAAAGTATCCTCTGTTTCGCCGCTGCGATGGGAAATCACAGCCGCCATCCCGGCCTGCCGCGCCATTTCAATAGCTTCGAATGTCTCGGTGACGCTGCCGATTTGATTAAGCTTGATCAAAATGGCATTGGCGGCGCGGCTTTGTATGCCTCGGGCTAATCGCGCGGTATTGGTGACAAAGAGATCGTCGCCAACTAATTGCGTTTTGTCGCCCAGACGCCCAGTCAACTCCACCCAACCGTCCCAATCGTCTTCGGCCAGGCCGTCCTCAACCGAAATCAGCGGGTAGCGGTTGACAAGATCGGCCAGATAATCGACCATTTGCGCACTGTTCAGGCTGCGTCCCTCACCAGCCAGGATATATTTGCCGTTTTCATATAACTCGGTGGCGGCGACGTCGATAGCGATTCTCACCTGCTCACCAGGCAGATAGCCGGCTTCACGAATCGCCAGCATAATACATTCCAGCGCTTCCTCATTGGATTGCAGATTAGGCGCGAAGCCGCCCTCGTCACCGACCGCGGTGTTGGCTCCGCGGCTTTTCAGCACGGCGCGCAGATGATGAAAAATCTCGGCGCCCATACGCAAGGCTTCCGCCCAGCTTTTGGCGCCAATAGGCATGACCATGAATTCCTGAATATCGACATTGTTGTCCGCATGCTGCCCGCCGTTTAAGATATTCATCATCGGCACCGGCAAGGTTCGCGCCGTATCGCCGCCCAAATAACGGTAAAGCGGCAACTCGAGATAATCGGCGGCGGCGCGGGCGACAGCCATGGAAACTGCGAGAATGGCGTTCGCGCCAAGCTTACCCTTATTGGCTGTGCCGTCCAAATCCCGCATAATGCCGTCAATCTCGCTTTGCTGCAGAGCATCCTCCCCCAACAGGCGCGGCGCGATAATATCCCGTACATTGGCGCAGGCGGTTAAAACGCCTTTGCCTAAATAGCGGGATCGATCATTATCCCGCAATTCCACGGCTTCATGGGCGCCCGTGGAGGCGCCGGAGGGTACGGCTGCCCGGCCGCAAGCGCCGGATTCCAGCGTGACCTCGGCCTCCACCGTGGGATTGCCCCGGGAATCAAGTATTTCCCTGGCCGTGATATCTGCGATTTTGCTCATAGTGAAACCTCCTGATTGATTCGCCGTCTCCCCGCCAGACCTGAGCGGGAAACGCCGCTAATTTGGCTTGCACCCGTCGATCAGGCAATTGCCGGTCATGACCGCCGGTTTGTCGATATTAAGCAGATGCAGCATGGTGGGCGCGATATCCTCAAGACTACCCTCATGCAGCGTGAGGTCGCGCCTTTGCTCATCGATAAGGATAAATGGGACTTTATTCGTAGTATGGGCTGTCATCGGCTCGCCTTTCTCGCATATGCGCTCGGCATTGCCATGATCTGCGGTTAGCAGGATGGCGCCGCCCGCCGCCTGTACCGCCGCGACAGCTTGCCCCAGGCATTGATCCACATAGGAGACGGCGCGGATGATTGCCTCACGCACGCCGGTATGACCCACCATATCGGGGTTGGCGTAATTAACGACGATCACATCGTATTGGCCGCTCTGCACAGCGCCAAGCAAGGCCTCGGTGACAGTCGCCGCGCTCATTTCCGGCTGCAAATCATAGGTGCGCACTTTAGGAGATGGAATGAGGATACGTTCCTCGCCCGGTTCCAGGCGTTCTACGCCGCCATTGAAAAAGAAAGTCACATGCGCGTATTTTTCCGTCTCAGCCAGGCGCAATTGTTTTAGTCCATGCCGGGACAGTATTTGCCCCAGGGTCTGCTCGGGGTACGCCGGCGCAAAAGCCACTGCCGCGTCTTTGAGCGTATCATCATAAGCGGTCATGGTAGCGATAAAGCATTGCGGCGGCTGTTCACCGCGCTCAAAAGCCATAAAATCTTCATCCGCGAAAGCATGACAAATCTGCCGCATGCGGTCGGAGCGGAAATTGAAAAAGATCAGGCTATCGCCGGATCTGATACGCCCTATGGGCGACCCTGTTTGATCGGTCATCACAGCGGGTTCGATGAATTCGTCATATATGCCGCGGCTATAAGAATCACTAATTGCCGCGGCCGCTGTGGGAAAAGCATGGCCAGCGCCATTAACCAAAGCGTGGTAGGCCTTTTCCACCCGCTGCCAGCGTTTATCCCTGTCCATGGCATAAAAACGCCCGCAAACAGTCGCGATGCGGCCGACGCCCAATTCTGCGCAGGCTTGTTCCAAATATGCGGCATAGCCGGCGGCCATATCGACCGCGGTATCGCGGCCGTCAGTGAAGCAATGGATATAGACCTGCTCCACGCCTTCAAGCTTTGCCAGCCGCAGTAGAGCCAGCACATGGTCAAGGTGACTGTGGACGCCGCCATCCGAGACCAGCCCCAGCAGATGTAAAGCGCCGCCATTTTTCTTTGCCGCGCTGCAAGCCGCCCGCAAGGCCGGATTGGCAAAAAAGCTGCCGTCCTCAATCGCCATGCTGATGCGGGTAAAATCCTGATAAACGACGCGCCCCGCGCCAATATTCATATGCCCGACTTCACTATTGCCCATCTGTCCCGGCGGCAAGCCCACGCCAAGGCCGGAGGCCTCTAACTGCGTATGCGGATAATCGCGCCACAAACGGTCAAAATTGGGCAAACAGGCTAAAGAAAGCGCGTCGTTGGGACCGCCTTCCTTCATGCCCCAGCCGTCGAGAATCATCAAAACCAGCGGTTTGCTTATTTTAGTCATGGATACTTCCATTTACGATAATTTGCCAAAAACTCATCGGGTTCAAGGATGCGCCGCCGATCAGCGCACCGTCAATATTGGCGCAACGCATCAGCTCGGCGATATTATCCGCCCGCACGCTGCCGCCATAGAGAATGCGTACAGAATCAGCGATATCGCCCCATAGCTCGCGCACCTGATCCCTGATATAGGAAATAGCTGTTTCAGCATCTTCAGGCGTCGCGGTCAGGCCGGTGCCGATAGCCCAGACCGGCTCATAGGCGATAATGATTTTGCGATCCGGCTCCAGGGCGGCAAGCGTGCTCAGGGTATCGATTTGCAGCACCTCCAGGGTCTCCCCCGCTTCCCGCTCCTCCAGGGTTTCGCCAACACAAATCAAA
>JAAYYR010000024.1 GCA_012515255.1 Clostridia bacterium
CAAGATCGCGGCTATGCAGGTTTGAGCCGGCGCTGTAGCGTATCAGCCGGCTATGTGCCGCCAGTTCCTGTTGCTCTCGGTCGCTTAAATGCGGCCAGGGCGGGAAAAGGCCGGATAATAGCGTTTGCAGTTGCCTATGCTCCATGGCTAACCTCGTTTTTCCCGGCGGGCTTTGTGCCTGATGCGCCACGCGGGTAATATATACTTATATCTTAGCTGATTGAGGCGCAGAAAACAAGCCGCGGGTTACACGATAAAATCATCACCGCGCCAGCAGGGCGGAAATTTTGTCTATAAAACAGGGCGGATTAATCCGCCCTGTTTTTATTAGTCTGATCATGCTCAGCGGTCATAGGCAAGGATACGGGTGGCGTTGAGGATAGTGATCAACGCCACGCCGATATCGGCGAAAACGCCGCTCCACATGGTAGCCATACCCAGAGCGCCCAGCAGTAATATGGTCAGTTTAACGCCGAGGATAAAGAAGATGTTTTGCCGGACGATGGCCAGCGTGCGGCGGGAAATGGTAATGGCAGCCGCGATTTTGGACGGCACGTCGGTCATGACGACGATATCCGCGGCCTCGATGGCGGCGTCCGAGCCGAGCCCTCCCATGGCGATGCCAATATCCGCCCGGGCCAGGGCGGGCGCGTCATTGATGCCGTCGCCGACAAAGGCCAGCCTGGCCTGAGGAGGTTGCGCTTGCAATAATTCTTCCAGCTTAGCTACCTTATCGCCCGGCAGCAATTCGCTATGCACGGCGTCCAGTCCCAGCGCCCGGCCAATCTCATTGCCAATGCCCGCATTATCGCCGGTCAGCAGCACTGTTTGCTTGATTCCCAGCCTCTTCAGGGCGCTGATGGCCGCTGCTGCGTCCTCTTTCGGTTGATCGGCAATATGGATCGCGCCGGCATAATTGCCGTCTACGGCGATTTGGACGATCGTGTTGCTTTCCGCCGGGCCAGGCGGCAGCGCAATCCCGTGTTGCCGCAACCACCGGCTGCTGCCCGCCAATACGCGGCGGCCTTGTACCGTGGCGGCGACGCCCAGGCCGCGGCTTTCTTCCACCTCGCTGATTTCATCGGCATTAATCGGCCCGCCATAGGCCTGGCGCAGCGAGAGCGCCAGGGGATGGCTGGAATGGCTTTCAGCATGGGCTGCCAGGGCCAGCAGTTCATCTTCGCCGATATTGTGCGTTTCGATATGCCGCACCTTGAAGCGGCCTTGCGTCAGTGTGCCTGTTTTATCGAAAACCACGGTTTGCGTCCGCGCCAGGGCTTCCAGATAATTGCCGCCTTTGATCAGCACGCCGCTGCGGGAGGCGCGGCCGATACCGCAAAAAAAGCTCAGCGGCACCGAGAGCACCAAAGCGCAGGGGCAGGAGATGACTAAAAGCACCAAGGCTCTATAGAGCCAATCCTGGAATGCGGCCCCCGCCAGCAGCAGCGGCGGCAGGATGGCGAGCAAAGCCGCCGCCAGCACCACGGCAGGGGTATACCAGCGGGCGAAGCGGGTAATGAAATTTTCCGCCGCCGCTTTATGCCGGCCGGCTTTTTCCACCAGGTCGAGGATTTTGCTCACAGTGGAGTCATGATAGGCCCGCAGTACCTCGGCGGTCAGCGAGCCGTTGAGGTTAAGACAGCCGCTGATAATCTCATCGCCCGGCCCTACCTCGCGCGGCAGGGCTTCGCCGGTCAAAGGCGAGGTGTCAAGCAAGGAATGGCCATTGAGGACGCGCGCGTCAAAGGGGATTTTCTCGCCCGGCAGCACCATGATAATATCGCCTATTTGCACTTCTTCCGGGTCTATGCGCAGCAATTGCCCATCGCGCCGCACATTGGCATAATCCGGCCGCAGATCCATTAAATCAGCGATAGAGCCGCGTGATTTGGCCAAAGCATGATGCTCGAAAAATTCGCCGACACGGTAAAACAGCATCACCGCTACTGCTTCGGCATAAGCCCCGATGGCCAGGGCGCCGATGGTGGCGATGCTCATCAGCAGGTTTTCATCAAAGACGCGGCCCCGGGTCAAATTGCGCAGGGCCTTGAGCAATACGCCGCCGCCCGCGACAGCGTAGGCAGCCACATAGAGCAGACAGGGCAAGGGCTGGGGCGCTTTGGTTGCAAGCAATGCCGCCAGGTAAAGCGCGGCGGCTATGGCGATGCGGATAATCAGCCGGCTGTTGGCGGCGGTCTTTGTCTGCTCCTCCAGCACTTTTGCCTGCGGCAGGCTGTCCGAGGCGGCCTGGCGTATTGCGGCGATCAGGGTTGCCTTTTCCGTGGTTTCGCCCTCCAGGATAAGCCGGGAGCCGGGATAATCAATTTTAGCGAAGGTTACGCCCGGAACTTTGGCGAGGACCGCCTCTAATTCGGCGGCGCAACCGGCACAGTCTAAACCTTTTATATTAAGGATAATGCGCATCAGGTCCTCCGTAAATCATAGTTGAGCAATTGTTCAACTGTATTATAGTTGAATAATTGCTCAACTGTCAACATGAATATTTTCCTTTTAAGCAAGGGCGCGGCAGCGTAAATCAGGCTGCCCGCCAATTTTTGCTAATCATGCTCGACATGGGCGCGGCCAATGTCGATAATTTGGTTGACATGCTCGTCGTCAAGGCTATAGAAAACATTTTTGCCCTCGCGGCGGTATTTGACCAGTTTGCCCTGGCGCAGGGTATTGAGCTGATGCGAAATAGCGGATTTGCTCATCTGGAGCGCGGCTCCCAGATCGCAAACGCACATTTCCGCCTGCGACAGCGCCCACATAATTCTGATGCGGGTCGGATCGCCAAGGATTTTGAACAGGGCGGATAAATCGCTAATCTCATCCGCCGGCAGCATTTGACTGCCGACCCGGGCTACGATGTCGCCATGGATAATTTCGCAATCACAGATCGGGGCGCTTTTCTTCATCGTATTGCCTCCCGGCCCCAACAGGGCTTTTTCTTTGCGGCGCTGTTTCATCTATCGGCTATATTATATGGGATGGCGGCGCTTTTGACAACAATATGACGCTTGGCAAGGGAAAATCTTATATTTGCTATTGCCAAGTTGGGCGCTATGCTTTATAATAATATCTACTGATAAGCATAGCTTGGCCTTTAATTTATGATAAGGCGCCGGCGGCCGCGGCTCATTACGCTTTATGAGGTTTTGCTTGATTGCAGCGGCAAAATTCGTCGGGTTTTAGCAGGCTGTATCGTATGATTTAACATAAAAAGGAGGTTTTCTCATGACATGTTCCGATACTTGCTCCACCCGTTTTTTACTGTGTAAAAAATGCGGTAATTTGGTGGGCCTTATCTGTGATTCCGGCAAACCGATGAGCTGCTGCGGCGAGGAAATGAGCGAGCTGATACCAGGCACAATTGACGCCAGCCGGGAAAAGCATGTCCCGGTAGCGAGTAAAAAATGCAGCAAGATCACTGTTGACGTCGGCGCTGATCCGCATCCGATGCTGCCGGAGCATTATATTCAATGGGTTTATTTGCAAACGGCCAAAGGCGGCCAGCGCAAATGCCTTAAGCCCGGCGAAAAGCCGCAGGTCGTTTTTTCCATTAGTGATGATACCCCGGTGGCGGTATATGAATATTGTAATATTCATGGCCTATGGAAGGCGGATATCTAAATATTGCTTGTCCACATCAGCAACGGGTCGGCAACTGCCGACCCGTTTTGCTATTGCGCCACAAAAAGCATGCTTGTGGCGGCGGCATATGTTTTGACCTAAACCAGGCTTATAAACCGCTCGGGGGCCGCTTGACGACCGCGGAAGCGCTTATGATGCGGGAAAATTTTGCCGATGCTGTGGTTAAAGGCTTAGTTTTTGGGACAATTCTTAGGCTTGCGGC
>JAAYYR010000025.1 GCA_012515255.1 Clostridia bacterium
AGACCAGAAGCTTGCTTTGTCCCGGCTTTTCCGGGTCGGCTTTGATTGAGGCGAGGATCGCCTTGATTTCCGGCCCCCAATAATAGTCGGCCACCTCGGCTGTTTCACCCAGGGAAACTTTGCGCGCCTGTTCTGCGGTTACCGCGAATTGGAGGTAATAGCCGCGGTCAGGGGCCTCCAGCACCGCCAGGGGATCGCCGCCGCCGGTTGTGCCGCCGGCCGTAACATTGATGGCGGTGACAATTCCCGCCATCGGCGCGGTAATTTCCGAAGATACGCTGTCTTTGGCCAGCTCATTGACTACCTGCTGCTGCTCGGCAACCCTAGCCTTGGCAGCCTCAAGATTGAGATTAGTGATGGTGCCGTCAACTTTTTGCTTTTGCTCCAATTTATATACGAGGTCGTCAAGGGCTTTTTGTGCCGCCAAGACCTCGGCGTCCGCTGCTGTCCAGCTTTCAAACCTTTTTTCGAGGTCGCTAAGATGAGCTTCGGCCGCTGTCAAGTCCTTTTGCTTGTCAGTGATCTGTTTGCGGTAGCGTTCGGCATTCTCCATATCATCGTAGTCTTCTTCCAGACGATCCAGTTCCCGCTCCAAGGCGGCTGTGCTGTTGCCTGCGGCCAAGGCATCCTTTATTTCTTGTTTTTTGTCATCGATATCCCGATCCTTGGCTTTGAGCATAGCTTTGGTCACATTGGTAAAGCCGGTGGCGGCCTCTTTTTCCTCCAGCTTGGAGATATCCTTTTGCAGTTTATCTATTTCCGCATGGGCGGCGGCCAGGGCCTGCGCCGTGGCGTCGCCGTTTGCCGCGCGCTTGGCGAGCTTTTCCTGCAAATCCTGCTGCGCTTGCTCGATGGCGCGCTTATCGTCGGCATAAGCATTATTGGCATTGATCAAATCAATGCTGTATTGCAGTTTCAGGCTGCTCAAAGTCTCTTTGGCGGCTTTTAGCTCCTCGCTTTCGCTGCCGGCGAGCACAAAAAGGAGATCGCCCATATTAACGCTATCGCCCAGCTTAACCGCTACGGTTTCCACTTTTCGGGTCTGGTTGATGAGCACGTCATACGTGCCGTTGGCCGTAACAGTGCCCGTGCCGCGGATTTTAGCGTTGATGGCGCCGCTTTGCACGTATTGCACAGCCACCTCGGGCAGAGAGCGGTTGAGGATGGTATTGGAGAAAAACGTCAGTACCAGCATAACGGCGAGAAAGATGATGGCCGCGTTTTTCACCCAGCCGCGATTAAGTTTCTTTTCTTCAGCCATGGGAGAACCTCCGGTTTTTTTGCTGTCCGAGGTAAGATGAAGGAGCCGTCCGCCGGTATATAGCCGCCGGTTTTGTGTTAAAGCCCCTGTAGATTTGAGCCGGCGCGCTTAGCCATACGGCCGTTTGTCGCTCTATTTACCTATGACGGGGAAATAAGCTGTTTTGCTCCCTGAGGCGCGGTTATTTTTAGCCTTTGACCGAGCCGGAATGGGTGATGCCCTCGATGAGATATTCTTCGCCGTGCAGGAAAAGCAGCAGAGTGGGAATCATATAGATCGTGGCCACGGCAAAGGCCAGGCCGACCTCGCCGGTATTAATAGTGGCCAGATAAACGGAAAGCGGCTGCTTTTCGGTATCGGAAAGCAGGATGATCGGCTGCTCCACCATATTCCAGTAATCAATGAAGACCAGGATAGCAATGGAGTAGAGGGCGCTGCGGCACTGGGGCAGGCAAATCCTGCTGAAGATGCGCCATTCGCTGGCTCCATCCAGCTTCGCC
>JAAYYR010000004.1 GCA_012515255.1 Clostridia bacterium
CAGACAGCCCTCGGCTTTGCGATATATTTCAATGATTTATCGCCTGTTTTCGAGGAACATCGCGATTATGATGTCGATACGCTGCTGATTTATGGCGATGCGCCGCCGCCCTTAGTGGCAGTCGCCGTCAATCAACTGCTCGCGCAGGGAATTTGTCTGCGGGCGGAGCGGCAGATCGTACCGGGTTTGCGTTACCGTAGGCTGCTGCGGCTGGAAGATATGGATATCGCAAAGGAGGCGGGACAATGTTAAGCATCGCTTTGCCCACGGGCAGAATGTGCGAGCAGGCTTGCCGCCGCCTAAGCGCAGCCGGCTATGATTGTCGGGGCATTACCGGCCCCAATCGCAAGCTGATTTTTGAGGATAGGGAGCGGCGGCTGCGTTATCTCCTCGTCAAGCCGCGCGATGTGGCAATGTATGTGGCGCATGGAGCGGCTGATATCGGCGTGGCAGGCCGGGACGTGATTCTGGAGAGCGAACCGGATATTTTGGAATTGCTTGATCTGGGTTTTGGCCGCTGCCGACTTGCCGTAGCGGCCAAAAAAGGCTGGCATGATCATACGGACCGGCTGCTTCGGGTGGCGACAGCTTTCCCGCATGTGGCGGAGGAATATTTCCTGCGGCAGGGGCGGCAGATCGAATTGATCCGGCTTCATGGCAGCGTCGAGCTGGCGCCGCTGATAAATTTGTCCGATGTGATCGTCGATGTGGTGGAAACCGGCGCTACGCTGCAGCAAAACAATATGGAAATCATCGCCGAGATCGCGGTTTCAAGCGCGCGGTTGATCGCCAATAAAAGCAGCTATCACTTTAATCTCGCGCAAATCAATCAAATTTGTAAAGAGCTGGAGGCAGCGCTATGATGCGGATTTATCGGTCTGCGGATATAGATGAAACATGGCTGGCGGCCCGCCGCGCCATCGCGCATGATCCCAAAATCGAGGCCGCGGTGGCGGAAATCATCGCCGGGGTCCGCCGGGAAGGCGACGCTGCGCTGCGGCAGTATGGCGAGCGCTTTAGCGGCGTACGGCTTGACCAGTTTCGGGTTAGCGAACAGGAGTTGACAGCTGCCGAGCAGGCCGTGGATAAAAATTTTCTTGCCATAATGCGGCAGGCGGCGGATAATATCCGCTTATACCATACAAGCCAGTTGCGTCAGGATATTGTCATCGAGCGCGAGCCGGGTATTGTTTTGGGGCAGCGCTTTACGCCTATCGAGCGGGTGGGGGTGTATGTGCCTGGCGGCACGGCGGCTTACCCCTCAAGCGTATTGATGAACGCCATCCCGGCGGTCCTCGCCGGCTGCCGCCGTATTGCCATGACTACTCCGCCTCAAAGCGACGGCAGCGTCGCGCCGGATATTCTCGCCGCGGCGCGCATCGCCGGGGTGAATGAGATTTACAAGCTGGGAGGCGCGCAGGCCATAGCCGCTCTCGCTTATGGCACGGAAAGCGTACCGCGGGTGGATAAAATCGTCGGCCCGGGCAATATTTATGTGGCTACCGCGAAAAAGCAGGTCTTTGGGCAGGTGGCAATTGATATGGTGGCCGGGCCGAGCGAAATCCTCATCATCGCCGACGAGCAGGCCGACCCAGCCTGTCTTGCCGCCGACCTGCTCTCGCAGGCCGAGCATGACGAGCGGGCCGTGGCGATTTTGATCTGTTTATCGCGGGAAAAAGCGCAAGCGGTGATAGCGGAGCTTGCGCTCCGGCTGCCGCCTTTGCCAAGGCGGAAAATCGCTGAAAGCTCGCTCTCAAGGCAGGGAGCGATCATCATCGCCCCCGGTTTGGCTAAAGCGGTGCAATTGGCCAACGCGATCGCTCCAGAACATCTGGAGCTGTCAGTGGACGAGCCTTTTGCATTATTGCCGCGCATCGAGCATGCGGGTAGCGTTTTTCTCGGCGCTTATACGCCGGAGCCGCTCGGCGATTATTGGGCCGGCCCTAATCATGTGCTGCCAACCGGCGGCCTGGCCCGTTGTTTCGGCCCGCTTTCGGTAGACGATTTCCTCAAGCGCAGCAGCTATATTTGTTATTCGCGGCAGGCCTTGGCGGCGGCGGCGCCTGCGGTGATCGCCTTTGCCGAGCATGAGGGGCTAACCGCCCATGCCAACAGCATTAGGGCGAGGGTTGGGGAGGATCGACAATGAGCCGTTTTCTAAGCCGCCGCCTGGAGAACCTGACGCCATATGTGCCGGGTGAACAGCCGCGGGACAATACACAAATAATCAAGCTTAATACAAATGAAAATCCTTATCCGCCCAGCCCGCGTGTGCAGGCGGCGATCGCGTCTTTTGCTAAGGACCCGCTGCGTCTTTATCCTGATGCGGAGAGCGCGGAGCTGGTGGCTGCGGCGGCCGGCCTGTATGGGCTTGCGCCGCGTCAAGTGCTGGCCGGCAATGGCAGCGATGAGCTTTTGGCCTTCGCCATACAAGCTTTTGGCGGCTTTGGTCTGGCCTTCCCGGATATTACCTATGGCTTTTACGCCGTATGGGCTGCTTTATTCCAGGTGAAATATTGCCAAGTGCCTGTGCGCGAGGATTTTCGCCTGGCTCTCGCCGACTATGCGGATCAGCCGGGGACATTGCTGATCGCCAACCCCAATGCGCCGACCGGCATTGCCTTAAGCCGGGTGGAAATAGAAGGATTGCTGCGCCAGAATCGTAACCGGCTCGTGATCGTGGACGAGGCCTATGCTGATTTCAATACGGAAAATGCTTTGCCCTTGCTGCAAACATATGATAATCTATTGATTATCCGCACGCTTTCCAAGAGCTATGCACTGGCCGGCATCAGGGTGGGGCTGGCCTTGGGCAGCGCTGAGCTCATCGCTGATTTGCGGCGGGTCAAGTTCAGCTTTAATCCGTATAATATCAACCGCGTCAGTGAGCATCTAGCAATAGAGGCGCTCGATGACCAGAATTATTTTCATAATTGCCGTAAACTAGTGATTGCCGGGCGGGAACAATTGACGGCGGATTTGCAAAGGCTTGGCTTCACTGTTTTGCCCAGCCGCGCCAATTTTGTTTTTGCCGGAGAGCATGAGCACTTGGCCGCTGCTGATTATGAGGCGGCTTTACGGCAGCGGGGCATCTTGGTGCGCTATTTCCCCGAGCTGCGCTGCAGCGGATTTGTCCGCATCAGCGTCGGCCGGCCGCAGGAGATGACAGCGCTGATCGAAGCCACGCGCGAGATTTTAGGCAAGCCGAAAGCAGGGGAGGAATAATTATGAGAACAGCCGGCAGCAAAAGAAAGACGGCGGAGACAAAAATTGAGCTGGAGCTGAATCTGGACGGCGGCGAAGTGCGCATCAATAGCGGCAATGGCTTTTTTGACCATATGCTGACCCTATTTGCCCATCATGGGCGGCTGGGACTGATTCTTGACTGCCAGGGCGATATCATGGTCGATTTTCATCATAGCTGCGAGGACATCGGCATTGTTTTAGGCCGCGCCCTGCGCCAGGCTTTGGGCGAGGCCCGCGGCGTCAACCGCTATGGCTGGATCATTTTGCCGATGGACGAGGCTTTGGTGTTGGCCTCCGTTGATATCAGCGGCCGCGGCTTGCTCGGCTTCAAGGTAGAGATCCCCACGGAGCGGATCGGCGGTTTTGAGAGTGAGCTGGTCAAGGAATTCTGGCTGGCCTTCAGCCGCGAGGCAGGGCTGACATTGCATCTGCAACTGCTGTCGGGCGAGAACAGCCATCATATTATCGAGGCGGTATTCAAGGCTGCGGGCCGAGCTATCGGCATGGCGGCGGCGATAGATCCGGCTATGGCGGGGGCGATACCCTCCACAAAAGGGATATTACTCTAAGAGGTGTTTTAAGATGATTGCTGTGATCGATTATGGGCTGGGCAATCTGTTCAGCCTTTCTTCTTCGCTTAAGGCTGTAGGGGCAAAGGCCGTGATTACCGCCGACCCGGCGCAAATCCGCGCCGCCCGGCGTTTGATCCTGCCCGGCGTCGGCGCTTTTGGCGACGCTATGGCGCGGCTCGACAGCAGCGGCCTTACGGGCCTGATCCGTGAGCAGGCGCGGCAGGGTAAGCCTTTGCTTGGCATCTGCCTGGGCATGCAATTGCTGTTCCAATCAAGCCGTGAATTTGGCCTGCACCAGGGGCTGGGCTTGCTCCAAGGCGACGTGGCGCCGCTCGCCGTTGCTGTAGCTAAGGCGGGTCTGGCCCTGAAAACCCCGCATATGGGTTGGAATTCCCTGCTTTTTCAGCGCCCGGACTGTCCTTTGTTGCATGAGAGCCATGAGGGCGAATATATGTATTTTGTCCATTCTTATTATGTGAGGAATTGCGGTGAGAGCCTGACGGCCAGCGCCGATTATGGCATCATGGTGCCGGCTTTGGTCTGGCAAGGCCATATTTACGGCTGCCAGTTTCATCCGGAAAAGAGCGGCGCGGCAGGATTGCGGATATTACAGGCTTTTGCGACAGGGGAGGCGGCGGGACAATGAAAATATTTCCGGCGATTGATATTAAGGACGGCCGAGTGGTGCGGCTGCAGCAGGGCGATTTCTCCCGGCTCGACGTTTATGCGGAAGATCCGCGCCACGTTCTGAGCGGCTTTGTGGCGGCGGGCGTAGATTGCCTGCATATCGTGGATTTGGATGGCGCGGTGGCTGGCGAGCCGCAAAATTTTGCCGCGATCTCGCCGCTGCTTGCCGAGCAAAAAGTTTTTACCCAAATAGGCGGAGGCATCCGCGATTTGGCCGCTATCGAGCTTTATCTCCAGGCCGGGGCAAGGCGGGTGATCCTCGGCACCGCGGCCTGGCAAAATAAGGGGCTGTTATGCGAGGCCTTGGCCAGATACGGCGAGCAAATCGCTGTCGGCGTAGATGCGCGCAACGGCAAAGTGGCTGTGGACGGCTGGCTTGCCACCACGGATGCGGACAGCTTCGCTTTCTGCCAACGGCTGCGCGAGCTTGGAGTCGCCACGGTGATTTATACCGATATCAGCCGCGACGGCATGCTGGGCGGTTGCAATATAGCGGCTTACCGCCGCCTGGCCGCGATCGAGGGGTTGGATATAGTCGCCTCGGGCGGGATCAGCAGCTTGGCGGAGATCGCTAATTTGCGCGATATGGGCATCGCAGCGGCGATAGTGGGCAAGGCGCTCTATGAGGGCCGGTTGGATTTGACGAGGGCTCTAGCCGTAGCGCGGGGGGAGGGAAGCGCATGATTGCCAAACGTATTATTCCCTGCCTTGATATCCGCGACGGCCGGGTGGTCAAGGGTTTGCGTTTTCAGGGCCTGCGCGAACTGGACGACCCGGTGCGGCTCGCCCGTTTCTATAATGAAGCGGGAGCGGATGAGCTGGTGTTTTATGATATTACCGCCTCATTTGAAGAGCGGCCTTTGTTTACGGATATGCTGCGGCGGGTTGCGTCTGAGATTTTTATTCCGCTTACCGTAGGCGGCCGCGTGAACAGTTTGGCTGATTTCGACCGGGTGCTGAAAGCGGGAGCGGACAAGGTGAGCGTCAATAGCGGCGCTTTGCTGCGTCCGCAATTGATTGCTGAGGCGGCGGAGAAATACGGCAGCCAATGCGTGGTTTTATCGCTTGACGCGGCGCGGTTTAGCCGGGCGGAGGGGGCTGAGGAATTTCATGTTTTCGCCAAAGGCGGGCGCGAGGACACAGGCCGCGACGCCATCGCATGGGCGCAGGAAGGTGAGCGGCTCGGAGCGGGCGAGCTGGTGATCAATAGCATCGATACCGACGGCGTGCGCGGCGGCTTTGATTTGCCGCTGCTTAAGGCCATTGCGGAGCGGGTCGGGATACCGGTTATCGCCAGCGGCGGCGCCGGCCGGAAAGAGGATTTCCTTAGCCTCTTTCAGTTGCCGGGCGTCGACGCGGGGTTGGCGGCCAGCATCTTTCATCTGCGCGAGCTCTCGATTGGCGACCTGAAGCAATATTTGCAGCAAAACGGCGTGGAAGTGCGGCTTTAAAGCGGCGGCAATTCATGGGCAGTAAAGGAGAAATGATGAATACCACAGAATTAAACTTTGATGCGCAAGGCCTGATCCCATGCATCGTGCAAGACGCGGATAGCGGTCGGGTTTTGATGCTTGCCTATATGAACGAGCAAAGCATTACCGTGAGCCTGGCCGAGCGGCGAACCTGCTTTTGGTCGCGCAGCCGCGGCGAGCTATGGCGTAAAGGGCAAAGCAGCGGACATGTGCAGCATCTGCTTGAGCTTGTAGCTGATTGCGACGGCGATACGCTGCTGGCGCGGGTGCGCAAAGACGGCCCGGCCTGCCATACCGGCGCGGAAAGCTGCTTCTTCCAGCCGCTATGGGACGGAAAGCAAGATGCGCCGGACGAAAATAAACCGGCGCGGGATTTCTCTTTGGCCCGGCTGTACGAGTTGCTCAGTGCGCGCAACAGGTTGCGTCCCGAAGGCAGCTATACCAGCTATCTTTTCAATGAAGGCCGGGAAAAAATCCTCAAGAAAATAGGCGAGGAAAGCGCGGAGGTGCTGATAGCCGCCATGAAGGACAGCCGCGCGGAAACCATATACGAGATCGCCGATCTTTGCTACCATACTTTGGCGCTGATGGTGGAGATGGGGATCGCTCCCGCCGATATCCTGGACGAGCTGGCCTCACGCCATATCATTGATAAGAAAACCAAGCAGGAGACGAGGAAATGACAGCTATAAATGCTGATTTGCATAATCATAGCGCCTGGTGCGACGGACGCTGTACAGCCAAGGAAATGGCGGCGGCAGCTTATGATCTGGGCTTTAGCGATTTTGGTTTTTCCGGCCACAGCTCTGTGGCCTTCGACCCGCCATGCTC
>JAAYYR010000026.1 GCA_012515255.1 Clostridia bacterium
GCTCCGCGCTGTTGACCACGATGACAAAGGGCTTGTTCAATGATTGCAATTCCGTGATCACCCGTTCCGCAGCCGGGCGGTAGTTTTCCGCCGGGATATCGCCGAAACTGCCGTCGGTCAGCACCACGATGCCGATGGTGCTATGCTCATTGATCACCTTGGCCGTGCCCATTTCCGCGGCCTGCTCGAAGCTCATCGGCTCCTCCGACCAGGGGGTATCCACCATACGCGGTCCGTCTTCATCATCAAAGCCCATTGCCCCCGCCACCGGGTAGCCAACGCAGTCCACCAGGCGCACCCGGATATCGATGCCGTCGTCCAGATGGATATTCACCGCCTCGGCGGGGATGAATTTCGGCTCGGCGGTCATCACCGTCCGGCCGGAACCGCTCTGCGGCATTTCATCCAAAGCCCGTTCGCGCTCATGGAGATCTTCGATATTGGGAAGGACCAATTCTTCCATGAAGCGCTTGATGAAGGTGGATTTGCCGGTTCTCACCGGGCCGACCACGCCCAAATAGATGTCTCCCCCTGTTCGCTCGGAGACGTCTTTTAGCACATAGTAATTTTCCACTTTTTTCCCTCCCTTTTGATTATACGGCGCTGCCCGAGGCTTCGCCTTTCCTTACTTAGTATGACGATTTTGCCCTAATTATGAATGCCCGCTAAAAAAATGATTGACAGGCAAGAACCTCTATGCTATACTTGCACCATGGTTAACCACCCGACTGACTAACCAATTAGCAAGGGAGGCGCGGCGCTTGTTCATAAATTTTGAGGAAAACCGGCCCATCTTCCTGCAGATCGCGGAAATGCTGGAGGATTCTATTTTAAGCGGCGCTTATGCCGAAGAAAGCCAGATCCCCTCTATCACCGATTTCGCCGTAGCCTGCAAAATCAATCCCGCCACGGCCTTAAAGGGTGTTAATTTATTGGTCGAGGACGGCTTGCTATACAAAAAAAGAGGGCTGGGCATGTTCGTCAGCGCGGGCGCGCGGCAAAAGATTATCAAACGCCGGATGGACGATTTTTATCTCAGCTATATCATGCCCCTGCTCGCCGAAGCCGAGCGGCTGGGCGTCGAACGCGGCCAAATACAAGAGATGATAGAAAGAGGGTATGCTGATCATGGCAATTGAACTATGCGGCGTGAGCAAAAGATTCAAAGAGACGCTCGCTTTGGATCAGGTGAACGTCAGCTTTGACGAAGCCAAAATCTACGGCCTGCTGGGCAATAACGGGGCGGGCAAAACCACGCTGATGAATATCGTCGCCAACAGGCTTTATGCCGATCAAGGCCAGGTGCTGATCGACGGCGAACCCGTGGCCGATCTTGACCGGGCTTTAAGCAAGGTCTATCTGCTCGGCGAAAAAAACCTCTATGGCGAGGATATGCGGGTCAAAAAAGCCCTGGCGGCCGCGGCCCATTTTTACCCGGACTTTGAGCTGAAGCGGGCTTTAGCCATGGCCAAACAATTCGGCCTCAATATCCGTAAAAAAATCGGCTCCCTATCCACGGGTTATGCCTCGATCTTTAAGCTTATTATCGCCTTAAACGTTAATACGCCCTATTTGCTGCTTGACGAACCGGTACTAGGGCTTGACGCGCAGCACCGCGATTCTTTTTATAAGCTGCTGCTGCAAAAATACGCGGAGCGTCCCTGCACTATTGTCATTTCTACCCATCTCATCGCCGAGGTAGCCAATCTGATCGAGCATACGGTGATTATCCGCGACGGCCGTATCCTCGAGAACCGTCCCACAGAAGAACTGCTCGCTGTAGGCTATACCATCAGCGGCCCGGCCGCGGCGGTAGACGACTATATCGCGGGCAAGTCGCTGCTCTCGCAAAGCGCGCTCGGCGGCCTCAAAACCGCCTGCCTGACCGGACGGCCGCAGACGCCGCTGCCGGATTCACTGGAGCTGGGCAAACTTAACCTGCAGGATTATTTCATTCAGCTAATGAACAGGGAGGAGCATGATAATGGCTAAACTGCGACTGAAAACCGCCTTTCAATATTGTTTGCGCGACGGGCTGACGACCATCGCCATATTCTTTGGCATTATGGTCGCCGTCCATGCCGCGCTGGCCATTGCCATCCTCATCTTCGCCCGGCCGGGCAGCACCATGGGTAATATTTCACTATATGAATCGGCGGCCATGATCACTTTGTTCGTCACCGGCATTGTCGCGGTGCGGGAAAATCTACGGCTGCTGATCCAGCATGGCATCGGCCGCCGTACCGCTTTTATCAGCCAGATCGGCGTGGCCGCAACGCTTTCCCTGATCGCCGCCTTAGCCGGAGGAGTATTGATCGGCGTCAGCCAGACCTTGCTGTCCGGATCCCTGCAGATCCAATACCTCTCATTCTATCAAATGACTTTTAATAGCGGTCAAATCGCCGCCGGTTGGGGCGCGCATCTGATCGCGGCAGCGCTTGGCTTTGCCGTTTATTTTACCGGCTACCTGCTGGGCATGTTGGTATCCTTGATTTTCTACCGCCTGCCCAAACCGTGGAAAGTCGTCGTGGCAGCAGGCGTGCCGGTCTTTTTCGTCCTCATCGTCCCCCTGAGCGTCGCTACCAGCGCCGGCAAGGCCATTTTCTCCTGGCTCGCCGAACCGCTGGCCCGGCTCATTGATTTCGCTTTCCGGGCCCCCGGCAATTATCTTGGCGTTAGCCTGCTTTTCGCTATCCTAGTCGCCTGCTTTTGCTTCCTGCTGATGCGGCGCGCTCCCATCCGCTAATGCCGCGGCAGCCCGTCCGATAATCGCAACCCCGCCTGGCAGGCGGGGTTTTGTTTGCGCTTCAATACCGCTGATAAGGGCAAAGCCCCAAGCGCATAAACACCCTGCCCCGCCCGTCCAAGTATGATTATTTCTCCCAAAAACAAAGAACCGGCCATTGCCGGTTCTTTGTCAAGTAATTTATCTTGACAGAGCAAATCCTGCTCATTCTCCTTCGCAAGTCACTGAAATATTCCCGCTGCTACTGGTAAGCGTCACTATCCGGCTGCCGGAATCACAGCCCTCGGGCAGGCTGAGCATACCGCTTGCTGAATCAATCAGCAGCGTATAATCGGCGGCGCAGCCCGGCAGCGTCACGGAAATATCGCCGCTTGTGGTGCCAAGCGCCAGGCCGCCCCGGTATTCACGCGGCAGATAAATCACCAGGCGGCTATCGCCGCTGCGCATGGGCAGGCCGTATTTGAAATAGTGATCGCCGGGGATAAAGCGGCAGCCGATGCTTTGCCCATCCGCGCTGAGCGCATAATGCTCAAAGTTATTTTCCAGATATTCGATCCGCAGTTGATTGTCGCGCGCGGGGAGCAGCACAATATCATTATAAATATCCTCGACGCTTAACAGCTCCACGCCGCTCATATCGGCGCGATATTCACGGGATATAAGATCCGGCAGGGTAATCAGCCAAGAGGAATCAACCCGCCGCAGCGTCAGCCAAAAAAGGCCCACCGCCGCCACCGCGATCAGGGCAATCAAAAAGACAATCGTTTTGACCCTGCTGCTTTGCTCCATTTTTAACCCTAATAGATCCAATTATAGAAATCGGCGAAGCCGAGGGCGGAAACAAAAAGCACCGCGAAAATGCTAGTAAGAAAAAGCCGGATAAAATAACGATTTTTTTGCTCAATATTGGGCTTAAACAGGGTAACATAAGAGGCAAGGGCCAGCGCGCCGCCTGTGGAGCCGGGAGAAATACCTGCCATCTGCGAGCCGACGCTCAAAGCGGAGATCAGCGACAGCGGCGTCACGTCGGGGAGATGGGTGATAATGCCCGGCACCGTGGGAATAAGCGTTGGTATCACCACGCCGGAGGTGGACGAGAACCAGCCCATGATACCGGCGCCAAAGCACATCAAGGGCGGCGCGGTATAAGTGTTCATCAGCGAGGCCAGCGCGGCGGACAATTGGTTGATGCCGCCGAGCGTGATAATCACATTCATCAGCACGCCGACGCCGCAGACCATGATCAGCGTGCTCCAACTGATATTGGCAAAAATCCTGCGTTCATCGCAGACGCCAATCAGATTAAGGATACCGGCGATGAGGAAGGACGCCAGGCCGACATTGACCTTAAGAAAAATGACCATGATCATCATGGCGCCGATACCGGCGACGGTGATCCATTGATTACGGTTCAACGGCTCAACCTGTTTCAGCACAGCATGCATATTTTCCGATTTCAGCTTAAAAATGCCGGCGGCGAAATAATAAACGGCGCCAAAGATAAAGGCCGCTGCCATCATGGTCAGCATATAAGGGATGCCAAAGCCGCTATAGCCCTGCCTGGCGGCAATCTCCAAAGCAATGATGCCTGTGGGGGCGATCGGCGACATGCCGCCGGCCGCCGCGCCCATGAAGCTGCAAACAGTAAAGGGCAATGGGTCGATATCCAGCTCTTTGGCGAGCGTGGTAGACAGCATGGCGCAAAGAGCGAGCGCCGGTATAGTGCCGGGGCCGGCCATGGAGATGATGGTGCCGAGCACAACAAGCACCAGGGGAATAATATTGACGCGGTTCCCCGCCAAGGTAATCGTCTTGCGTGCCAGCAATTCCAGGGTTCTATTATTAACGGCGATAGTGAAAAGATAGGAAACGCCCAGCAGGATAAGAAACAGATTGGAATTAAAGCCGCTGATGATGACGCTGTCCTCAATATGCCCCAGCCGACCTAAGATCAAAGCCACAGCGATAGCAAGCAGTCCGATATTGCGTTTCAACACAAAACCAAGCACAATGCAGCCCAAGAGAAATAATAAAGAAATGATCGAGAGATCCATGCATCCGCCCCTTTAGCAATTTGGCCGGCCATAGGCCGCAAGCAAGTACCAGGCATGAATAAACGGCGCGAAGAACTCCCCGCCGCCGGTTGACCTTTGGCAGTAGTTTTCGTGCAATGACGGATAAAATCCTCTAATCAGGCGCATTTCCGGGTAAAATATTGCGCGTGTGAAAGAAAAACCCTTGTCTGCCCTGCTTGGAGCAGCGAAGCGGCCGGCGAAAAATCAGCTGCGGCGGAATAATCTGAAAATGGCTCAGGCTATTGAATATTTGTTCAACATGGTGTATAATTATTAAACAAAAGTTAATTACTGGTATTTTGTATTATTTCTGTGGTTGCGAAGAATGAGTCAAACAAGGAGGTAAAGACCATGAGAGGTAATTTCAAAAAAGTGGCCCTCGCTTATAGCGGCGGCCTCGACACATCCATCATCATACCTTGGCTCAAGGAAAACTATAACTGCGAAATCGTCGCTGTGTGCGGCAATGTGGGACAGGGCGATGATGCGGAGGCTATCAAAGCCAAAGCAATCAAATCCGGCGCCTCCAAGTGCTATGTGGGCGACCTGAGCGCCGAATTTGTCAAGGACTATATCTTCCCCACCGTAAAAGCCGGCGCGGTTTATGAAAAAAAATACCTGCTCGGCACTTCCATGGCGCGGCCGCTGATCGCCAAATACCTGGTAGAGATCGCCAAGCAGGAAAAATGCGACGCCATCTGCCACGGTTGCACCGGCAAGGGCAATGATCAGGTGCGATTTGAGCTGACGATCAAGGCTCTGGCCCCCGAGCTGCCGATCATCGCGCCCTGGCGGGAATGGGATATCACCAGCCGCGAAGAGGAAATCGATTATGCCGAGGCGCATGGCATTCCCGTGCCTATGACCAGGAAAACCTCTTACAGCCGTGATAAAAATATCTGGCATCTGTCTCATGAAGGCTTGGATCTGGAAAATCCCTGGAATGAATATCAAAAAGATTTATTGCAGATCTGCGTTCACCCGGAAGACGCGCCCGATCAGCCGCAGTATGTGGAAATCGAATTCGCCAAAGGCGAGCCGGTAGCGGTAGACGGCGTCAAATGCGATCCGGTCGCTCTGCTGACGAAGCTCAATGAGCTGGGCGCGGCTCATGGCGTCGGCATCGCCAGCCTCGTGGAGAACCGCCTGGTGGGCATGAAAAGCCGCGGCGTCTATGAAACCCCCGGCGGCACTATACTCATGGAAGCGCATCAAGCTTTGGAGAGCATCACTGTTGATCGCGAGACCAGCCACTATAAGGAATTGATCGCCTCGCGCTACGCCGAGCTTGTGTATTATGGCCAATGGTTCCTGCCGCTGCGCCGCGCGCTGGACGCTTTCGTCAATGTCACTCAGGAATATGTCAGCGGCAAGGTGCGCGTCAAGCTTTATAAAGGCAGCTGCGGCGCTGTCGGCATCAGCAGCCCCCATAGCCTTTATAATGAGGAGCTGGCCACCTTCAGCAAAGATGAAATTTACAAGCAAAGCGATGCCGAGGGCTTTATCAATCTTTTCGGCCTACCCATCAAAGTACTGGCTTTGGCCAAGCGTATCGACGCGGATCAATAAGCGCCCCGCCGCCAGCTTTACCATACACAATAACGCCGCCCTTCCCGGGCGGCGTTATTTTTGCTCCTGAAAAAGCCGTAGTCAGCAGCGACTCTAGCAAAGCCATATCCATAATGCAAACTTGATCCGCGCGCAGGTATCCCCAGGCCTGTTTAGCGCCGCCACATTAACAGGGGCGGCGTGAGCCGCGGATTTGGCGCTGACAAAAAGCGTGCAGCGTGGAGAGGGTGGACTGCCCCTCCAGCTCCAGGCTAAGGTCGCCCGGGCGTAGATGGCGGTCGGGGATCAAAGCCAAATTCGGATAATCCCGGGCCAGAGCCTGCAATCCCGCGGCTTTTTGGCCCCAGATCAAGGCTTGTTCCGCGGGCGGAAATAGCAGTGCGGCTGCCCGGCCGCTGTCATATGAGGCCAGCAAATCCCGGATTTGGGCCATTTTTACCGCTTCCTTAACCAAGCCGCCAAAGGCCGGATGATATGGCCCGGCGATTAAAGCAGCCTCGACTTCCGGCGTCGGATTGATACCGATTCGGATAATATTCAGCTTTTGCGCTTCGGCCATAATCATCATTGCCGCGCAGCAGCGTATGGCCTCCTCCAGACTTTGCGGCCGGTAGGCGCCCCGGCTATAATCCTCGGCCAGCCGGGTTCCCCTCAGCACCAGGGTCGGATATATACGCAGCAAAGACGCGCCCAGCTCAGCGGCGCCGCGCACAGACTGCCTGTCCTTGAATGCGTCGTCAGCGGGCAAGCCGGTCATCAATTGCACGCCGAGCCGTAGGCCGCTTTCGCTGACCAGGCGGCAGGCCTGCTCGGCGATTTCCGGCGTATAGCCGCGCGCGCTTTTGGCCAGCACATCCGCGTCGAAGCTTTGAATGCCCAGCTCCACGGTGCGTACCCCCTGCCCGCCCAGCCAATTCAATAATTCCGCGTCCAGCGCGTCCGGTCGGGTGGAGATGCGGATACCGCCGATGCGTCCCTCCAGCAAAGCCGGCTGTACAGCCTGAAGCAAATAGCGCTGCCTCTCGCGCGGCAGGCAAGTAAAGCTGCCGCCATAAAAAGCTACCTCAGCCCCTGCATCCGGTGTGAAACGCTCCAGAGCCGACGCGATCTGCGCGGCAGATGGCGATGCAGTCTCCCCGGCGATGGCGTATTGATCGCAATAGATGCAGCGCTGGGGGCAGCCTTCCATGGGAATAAAAAAGGGCAAAATCTTGTGCTTAGCCATATTCGCCTTCTCTCCTTGGGCCTAAAACAACCATAGCCCAATCGCATATAGCAAGAACAGATGCGCGGGATAAAAAACATAAAAGAACCAACGCGGGCTGTTGCCGCGCGCGCCATTATAGATATAAATCAGCGGCAGCGCCAGCAAAGCCATCATTTGCAGCCCGCCAAAAGGCCAGCCCAAGTCCCAGCTATAGGCGGCGGTCAGCAGCAGCCAGGCCAAAGAAAGCCGGGAATGGCCATTGAAAAACAGCCAGGAGCTGAAAATTAGGGCTATGCCGTACCAGCCATAATCGCAGTGGATCAGCTGCGCCAACAAGGCGATCAGCGCTGTTGTCAGCAGTGCCGATAATCGGGCCCAAACCGGATGAGAAATTTGGCGCAGCAGGATATCGGCCAGCCAAATCGCAGCCAGCCCCAGGGCCAGGGTGGCGAAGATATTAAGCGTTCCCGGCGCTACAATGCGGCTGCACAGCCACTGAAAGCCCACGGCAAACAGGATCAGCCGCAGCAGATAGCGGCGCGGGGCAGAGGTATGGCGGTAGCCGTTGGCGATCATAAAAGCAAAGAGCGGAAAAGCCAGCCGGCCGACGCCGCGCAGAGCGAGGCAATCGGGCAGGAGCAGCATGCCGATATGATCGAGTAGCATGAACAGGCAGGCCAAATATTTGATAGCCGAGGCGTTGAGGCCGAATTTGCGCTTATTATCGCTAAGCATGATCCTCCCCTGCTACGCTAATCATCAGACGCCCGGAAAATCTTTGCGCTCGTAAGGCTTGTCCCGCGCCGGCGCAAGAAGCGGCTGGCTGCGCCCGGCCCGCGCCCGCAAGCAAAACCCGTCATGGCCGCGGCCGCAGGGCAAGCGCCTGACGCTTTGGATGATGCTGCTGCTAAAACCGGGTCGGCGGTGCGGCGGGCAAAGCCGGCGCTTGGATGCAAAAGAACGGGCATAGCGCGCGCTATGCCCGTTACGGCAATAGGCTGCCGGGCGGCTTAGCCTTTATAGCGGGCCGCAAGCGCCGCGATATGCTCAGGCGTAGTGCCGCAGCAGCCGCCAAGCAGCCGCGCGCCCGCCGCGTAACAGCTTGCCATTTCCTGGGCGAACTCCGCCGCTGCCAGCGAATAAATGATCTCCCCGCCCTGCCGCTGCGGCTTACCGGCATTAGGCTGAATGAGCAGAGGCAGTTCGCAGGCCGCGCGCATGGAGGCGATTACCTGGGCATAGTCCGCGGGGGTCAAATCGCCGCAATTGGCGCCGACCGCCGCTGCACCCTGCTGCGCGGCTGCCGCCGCGATTTGCGCCGCGCTATTGCCCATCATGGTGCAGCCGCCTTTTTTCAGCGAGGAAAAAGTCAGGGAAAGCAGCACCGGTATCTGCGGCGCAATATCAAGGCAGGCCCGCAGTATGATTTGCGCTTCTTTGAGATCAAAGACCGTCTCAATCAAAAAAGCGTCCAGCGGGTAAGCCGCCATCAGCTCCGCCTGACGGCAAAAAGCTTCATACAATTGCTCGGGGTCGCCTTTGCCAAGCGGAGCCAGCATTTCGCCGCTTGGGCCGATATCGCCGAGCAAAAACAGCTTGCCGTCGCAGACGGTTGCGGCTATCTCCAGCGCCGCGGCGAGCGCGTCCTCGGTTTTTTGCTTGTCCTCGCCCTGCTTGGCCGCGTAGGCCGCGTTTAGGGAAAATGTATTGCTCGTTATGGCGTCGCTGCCCGCCTCGGCGTATAGACGATGCGCCCGCTCAACGATTTGCGGATGGAGCAGATTATTTTCGCCGCTTTTTAAGCTGCCGCCCAGCTGTTGCATCAAGGTGCCCATGCCGCCGTCTAAAATCACGGTCGCGCCGCCATTGATAACGTCTATAAAATTAGCCATCGCCGTATCCTCCCCCAAGCCGCAGACGCCGGCTTTAGACTTATCCCCGCCGGTAAAATTTTATTCATTATATCACAAAAACCGGCGTCAAAGCGAAGTTTTTTGCCTGTAAATGCATCGCTTTAGCAAGAACAAATGCTCTTTTGCCCAGCATAGCTTCATCGCCGCCATTATACCATAATAGCGGCGATAAAGCAGCGTATAATATAAAACTGCCTTGATCTGACCGACCAAGGCAAAAAACCGGGGCATCCGGCTTGAATAGGCTCTGGGCCGGGCCGAGTATGTCCCGGCCCGGTCATAGACAAAATCTGTGGGTTTTCAGCCGCGGCGCAAAACCGCCTTAGTCAAAGAGATAATCGAGCGGGTTGACTTCGGCCTCATTGAGCAGCAGGCTGAACGTCAGCTCGCCGTCCGCGGTGCTGCCGATGGGGTCGCCGCCCGCCACCTGCTCGCCCTGATTGACCTTGCTTTCGGATAATCCCTGGTATACGCTGATGAAACCGCCGCTATGCGCCAGCTCAATCACATAGCCGTCGCCGCTTTGACGCACGCTGCTAACGCTGCCTGCCGCCGCGGCCTTCACCGTCTGCCCGGCATTGCCCTGGATGGAAATACCCTTGCTGGTGGCAAAGCCGCCGGTTGCCACCGCCACATCCGTGACGACGATGCCGGAGGCGGGCGCGGTAAAATCAGGCGGCAAGGCGTCGTCTACGGGGGAGACATCCTGGGTCTGGCTGTCGCCCGCGCTATTATCGCCCGGCGTCTGCCCATCATTCGCCTTGTCTTTAGGGCCGAATCTAATCCAGCTCGATTCTTCGGCGATGCCATCCCCCGCCACATAGCGGGCTGAGTCGCCGAAAATATTATCTGCGCCGACCGAAGCGGCGATAATAAGGAACAGGATCAAAGATAAGGCGATCTGGCCTAAAATCCGGTTACGGAATTTGCCGCCCTTTGTTTTGTTTCCGCCGCGCTGGAGACGGTGATAATCATTTATGCTGCCCATGTACATCCCTCCCGGAGGCTAGTTCTACGGCAATATATGCGGCTCGCCTCTTGCTTATGACAGCCCTTCCTCTTCGCGCAAACCAAGATATTTACGCTTGGTCGCCTCGCCGCCGCGCAGATGCCGCTCGGCTTTGTTATTATCGAGAATATGCCTGACCCGCGCCGCGATTATATCATTGAGCAGAGGCAGCCTCTCCGTTACGTCCTTATGTACGGTGGATTTACTTACGCCGAAAACGCCTGCAGTCTGACGCACGGTGGAACCGGACTCAATAATATAATTGCTGATTTCCAGAACCCTTTTCTCAATGTATTCCTGCATAAATAGGCCTCCTCTTACATGCGATATCCAGCTTGCTTTGTACAGCATATGTGAGGGTATGGCTGAAAATGCCGGAAATTATATCAGCTTGCTCCGTACTTTTAGCGCTTTTTTAGCCGCTGATGCAGCCGCTGCGGCAGGCAAAAAAAAGAGAGCGCGTCGGCGCTCTCTTTTGCGGCTGTTTGCTATGGCTTGGTCGTTGATTTTATTTGGCGGGATCGTCCATGATGCCGATGAAAAGCGGCAAACCGCTGTCCAGATCGACCACCGCATAGAGGAAGGGGCTGTCGAGGTTCAATATTATTGGCTCCTCGGCGGGAGCGGAGGTTTCGTTCACCTGCACCTCGGTGACTGCCGCGGCCTCGGTGCCTTCTTCA
>JAAYYR010000027.1 GCA_012515255.1 Clostridia bacterium
CCCACCTTGATCGCCAGCTTCTGGGGCATGAACGTCAATGTCCCCTTTGAGGAGCATGTCGGCTTATTCGGCTTTAGCGTCATTTTGGGCGTCACGCTCGTTGTCTGCGTTCTTTCAATCATCCTCTTACGTAAGAAAGACATGTTCTAGCCCTGCTTTGGCATTAGTTAAGAAAGGGTGAGCACTATTTACACCAAATAAAAGGCTTGTTATTTTGCCCAGCAAAATAACAAGCCTTATTTTATGCTCTGGAATACCTCCGGACAGTCGCTTTGGCGCTAATCATCATATTCCGTTTCCAGGAAAGCGTCATAGGCGTCGGCTACCTTTTCCCATTCCTCATCGTCCTCGATATCGAACAATACTTCCTCGCCGTCCTCATCCCGTCCGAAGCGCATGATTACCGCCTCGTCTGCAAATTCCTCGCTTTGCGGCACCAGGATGGCGTATCTTTGCTCGTCAACATCGAGAAAGGCTTCTACCTCAAACTCGTGCTCAACACCTGCCTCGTCGATCAGGACAATCGTATCAGTCATTATTCGCACCTCGCAATGTTATGCCGTTCCCAAATTATAGCTGATTGGCAAAAAGAAATCAAGTTTTCGCGGCTTGGTTACGCAAATAATCCAAATACCCCTGCAGCACATAGACGGCGGCCAGCTTATCGATAACCTTTTTGCGCTTGCCCCGGGAGATATCACCCTCGAGCAGGATGCGCGTCGCCGCCACCGTAGAGCCGCGCTCGTCGCGATAAATGATGGGCAATAAAGGCAGCCGCTCCGCCACTGCCGCGCCAAAGCTGCGCGCCATCTCCACAGACGGGCCTTCGCTGCCGTTCATATTCAACGGCAAGCCGATGAGGATTTCTTCCGCCTCATATTGCTCCGCCAGTCGGGCCAGCGCATCCAAATCAGCCGCCAGCGATTTGCGGCGAATAGTCTCCACCCCTTGCGCTGTTAAGCCCAAGGGGTCGCTGACCGCAACGCCAATGGTTTTCGTCCCGACATCCAAGCCTAGTATGCGCATAGCTATGCCTCCTAATAAAAAGTTAGGCAAAAACATGGGCAAGCGGCGATACAATAGCCGCAATAAATGCAATCCTGATTATTCCATACCACCTGCCCGTGCTGATCAAGGCTAAGCGATCCCTGGGGGCAGCGCTGCACGCATAGCCCGCAACTGCGGCAGCCCGGATCATGGTCCGTCGCCAGCTTGCGTTCGAGCATTCTCACCCGCGCCGCTTCCCGCGGCTCGCGCCCTTCCAGCCAGCCGATATTCGTCTTCAGCTCTGCCTCATCCTTGAAGCCGATGGCGATAGAATCCAAATCATCCTGAGCAAAGGCCCACTGCAGCGACTCTTTGGCCTGCCGCATCAATGCGCCGCCGCCCAGAGCCTTCATGCCATATATCCCTTTGCCGCGCTTCTTGGCCTCGCTAATCGCCGCCAGCATTTCTTCCCTGCCGCCGTCGCGGATGCCGATGCCCGCAATATTGATCAGAGGATGAATAACCTCGATATGCGGGTGACGCGCCGCCATCGCCGCAACTTCGGCGCTATGAGTGGAAATGCCCAGGCTATGAATTATGCCGCGCGCTTTGGCGTCGCGCAGCAAGCGCCAGGCTTCGGCGCGGGAGGCAAAATCCTTTTCGCTGCGCACCTCATGCAGGAGGAAAATATCCAGCTTATTGCGTCGGAAAGCCAAACGCGCCTCCTCGAGCGCATAGGCCGCTTCCTGATCGCTTGTGGCATAAGTCTTTGTGGCGATGACGATTCTCTTATCAGATGCCGCCAGCGCCGCGCCGATATAATCATATATGCGGTATTGCTGCGCCGCGTCGATAAAATTAACGCCTAAAGCAAAAGCGGCCAATAGCAAATCCCGCCCCTGCTCTAAACGAAGATTAGCGCAGAGCGGGCCTAGCGTCAGGCCGCCGAAACAAATACGCGATACCTCAATGCCGGTTTTGCCCAGCTGGCGATATTCCATCCCACCCACAAAAACACAACGGGCGATTGCCCGTTGCGCATTACTCCCCTTTGAGATAACTGGAAACCAATTCTTCGATCAAGTCATCGCGCTCAACTTTACGGATTAGGCTCCGCGCCTGCTTATAGCTGGTAATATATGCGGGGTCGCCGGAAATAAGGTAGCCGACCAATTGGTTGATTGGATTATAGCCCTTTTCCTTAAGCGCAGCGTAAACAGTACGCAAAACCTCGCCGGGGTTGATATTTTCTTCGCCCCGCACATCAAAAGCCATGGTTTCGTCTCCGGCAAAAGTGCCGAACTTAAATTCTCCCGTCATAGCCAAGCCTCCCCTGGCCGATTAATACCAGGCAAATAGAGAAAATCTCTAAGCATATATTCTACATCGAGGCGGCTTTTTCCTTTACGGTAAAATTGTGTCTTAATTAAGCGCCGCTGTGATCAATTTTGTCGCCAGATCCAAAGCCTCGGCTATTTTCGAGGTATCCTTGCCGCCGGCCTGCGCCATATCCGGACGGCCGCCGCCCGAGCCGCCGCAAACCGCCGCGACCTCTTTGATCAATTTACCGGCATGCAAGCCCTTGGCCTGGGCCGCCAGCGATATGCTTACTACGAACGATACTTTATCCTCATGCGGCGCAGCAAGAACGATGGCCGCATCCGGCAGCTTATCACGCATTCTGTCCATAATATTGCGCAAGGCCGGCATATCGGCGGCCGCGACTTCGGCGGCCAGCACTTTGACGCCGTCTATCTCCAGCGCATTGCGCCATAGATCAGCGGTATTATTTTTTACGAGCTTGGCCTGCAGACTTGCTAATTCCTTAGCCTGCGCCTTATTTTCGGCGATCAGCGTTTCCAGGCGTTTTTCCACTTGCTGCGGACTGCTTTTCAGCATAGCCGCGAGATGATTGAGCCGCTGCTCCTGCCCGCGGTAGTAATCGATAGCTCCCCAACCTGTCAGGGCCTCAATACGCCGCATACCTGAGCCGATGCCGCTTTCCGCGATGATTTTAAAAGCGCCAATATCGCCGGTATAGCGGCAATGCGTGCCGCCGCAAAGCTCGCGGCTTTCCTCGCCCATGCTGACCAGGCGCACGATATCCCCGTACTTGTCGCCGAAAAAGGCCATGGCGCCGGTTGCTTTAGCGTCCTCAAGCGGCATTTCCCGATCGTCTACCGGCAAATTGGCCAAAATCAGCCTGTGAACTTCATGCTCCACCGCTTGTAATTGCTCCGCTGTCAGCGGTTCCGGATGATGAAAATCAAAGCGCAGCCTTGAATCAGTCACTAAAGATCCCGCTTGATGCACATGCTCGCCCAAAATAAGCCGCAATGCCCGGTGCAGCAAATGGGTTGCCGAGTGATTGCGGGCTATCGACTGCCGCCGCTCGGCGCTAATCTTGGCCACTACCTGCCGCCCCGGTCGTAGCATACCCTGCTTGACCAGGAACTTATGAACGGTCAGCCCATTATTGAGCTTTTGCGTATCCTTGATCTCCACCAGCAAGCCTTCATCGCCGGTCAAGCATCCGCGATCGCCCACTTGCCCGCCGCTTTCGCCGTAAAAAGGGGTTTCAGCTAAAGTGAGCCAGCCCGTATCGCCTGCCGCGGCCTCGCTTAGCCGCTGCTCGCCGCTAATGATAGCGGTAATTTGCGTCTGCTGGGCATCGCAATGATAGCCGGTGAACCGACCCGGCTTAATCGCTGATAGCTCCTGGCCGATTTTCGTAAAATTATCA